>SXKJ01000305.1 GCA_005778115.1 Planctomyces sp.
GACCAGGAATCGAGACCAACGACGGCAACAATCCCGTTGCCAAAATCCAACACGAACTGGACCAAAAAAACCCGCAGCAAAAAACCGCTGCCGGGAAAAATGATCCGAATCCACTTTCAGAAAAAACTCACAGCCTCGACGGGTTAATGAGACTCGCGCCTGCACGACCGGAACAATCCGCAGGCGTTCGGGAAGTCATCCCCCTTTCGCTTTGACCAATGGGAAGGGCACTTCTATATTAGCCTGCCATCAAAGCCTTCCCATACGACTGGAACGAGTCCTCCCCCGCCGTTGGTCGCTGACGTGACAGGATGTGACGCCAGAGACTCCTGCCTTCCTAGGCGTGAGGTGCATGTTGAAACGCAGTCACACTGTCCCCTGCTTCCTGGCGAGCGTCCTGTTGCTTGCCGTCACGAGCCATGTTTTCGCTCAGGCCCCAGCGATTACCTACACGACGCCGTTGGGTCTGAAGCCGGGCGTGCCGAACGACCTGAAAATACAGGGCGGCGCTCTGGTCGGGCCGACGGAATTGTGGACGAGCTTTCCAGCTCAAAGCGTCCTCAAACCGGACGTGCCGATGAACGGCATGAACGCGGCCGAGTGCGTTTATTCCGTGACCGTCCCCAGCGATGTGCCGGCTGGCATCTACGGCGTCCGACTCGCGACGGCCAACGGTGTTTCTCCAATTCGGTTGGTCGTGGTCGACGACTTGCCTTCGGTCGCTCAAGCGGCAGGCAATGGTGTGCCGACCGGCGCACAAGCTTTGACATTGCCAATCGCCGTCGATGGGCAGGTCAGCAATTTGAGCCAGCATTACTTCAAGTTCACAGTCGCGGCCGGACAAGTCGTGACGTTTGATCTGCTCGCGCGACGAATTGGATCGACGCTCGATCCGATGATCCGGTTGCTCGACGCGAAGGGGCGCGAGCTGGCTTACAGCGATGACGTTCCCGGCCTGCGATCCGACAGCCGGCTTTGCTACACGTTCAAAGATGCGGGCGAGTACATGCTCGAAGTCCGTGACATTCGCTTTCAGGGGAGTGGTAATCACTTCTTCCGGCTGCGAATTGGCGACTACCCGTGCGTCACCGTGCCGTATCCGCTGGCTGTTAAGAAAGGTGCTCCCGGCAACGTGAACTTCGCGGGACTGAACCTCGATGGCGTCCCGCCTGTTGCCGTGAACTTCCCCGCCGATGCGGCCTTCGCGTGGGCTTCGGTCGGCGCCAAGCGAGCCAACGGAGCCAGCAGCGGATTTGCTCAGATCGCCGTCAGTGATCGTGACGAGTTCCTCGAAACCGAACCGAACGACGATCCGAAGGCTCCGAACCGAGTCGATCTTGCTCAAGGGATCAATGGCCGGTTCGACAAGGTTGGCGACATCGACCACTTTGTCTTCGCGGCGAAAAAGGGGCAAGCGATGACCTTCACCGGAATCACGCGACGGCAAGGCTCCCCCGCATCGCTGATGATGCGCGTGCTGAATGCAGCGGGCGGACAACTCGCAGCGAAGGAAGACTTCGGTGCGATTGATCCGACCTTTGATTTCACGTTCCCCGACGACGGCGATTACACGCTCGCCGTGCAAGACCTGCATCGCCAAGGCGGGACGCAATATGCCTACCGTATCGTGGCGACGCCGGTGCAAACGGGCTTCACGTTGTCCGCGTCGGCTGACACGCTCAACGTCGTTGCCGGTGGCACGACGATGATCACCGTCACGTCGGTGCGAAAAGGTTATGCGGGGACGATCAATGTCTCCGCGATTGACCTGCCGGCCGGAGTGACCAGCAGCCCGACCTTCATCGGCCCCGGCCGCGATACCGCCGTGCTGACGTTGCGATCGACTCCCGAAGTGGCTGCGGGCAAGGTTGCGCTCGCGAAGATCGTCGGGACCGCGAAGATCAACAACGCCGACTTCTCGTCGGTTGCTTCCGTGTCGCCCGCGTTGACGACTCTGTTCGCCGGGCTGCCGTGGCCGCCACAGAATCTGACAAACTCGTTCGCCGTTGGTGTCGCTCCGAAGATGCCGATCAGCCTGACGGTCGAGCCTGCGGAACTCGTCTTTGGTAAAGACCTCACTGCGACCGCAAAAATCAAAGTGGCTCGCCAGGAGAAGTTTGATGAAGCAGTCACAATCGCGGTGACCCCCGCAGCTCCGGCCGGTTTGCCCGCCGGCATCACCGCCGCCGTGAAGCCAATCGCCAAGGGGACCAACGAGATCGACGTCGTCTTCACCGCGAACGCTCAAGCCCCGCTTGGTGAGTTCACCGTCGTGCTGACCGGTGCGATCAATCAGAACAACGTCAACACGACGCAGCCGACTCCCGGCATCACATTGCGACTGAGATCAGCGTTTGAAGTCGCTGTGAAACTCGATGCCGAGAAAGTCGCTCGCGGTGGCACGCTGAAGGGCAAAGTGACCATCGACCGCAACCCGGCGTTCAAAGGCCCGATCACGCTCACATTGCAAAACCTCCCGAAAGGCGTCACCGTCGCTGCCGCGACTGTCGCCGAGGGAGCCGCCGAAGCGGAAATCGTCCTGACCGTCGCGGCCGATGCGGCTCAAGGAGCCGTCAACACGATCAACGTCAAAGGAGACGCGATGAACGGTGCGGCCAAACTGACTGGCACCTCACCGAACATCGCACTGACCGTCGAATGAATCCGAAACGCAGATTGCCACAAAGAACACGAGAGAACACAAAAGAAAATCATCGAAATTCTTCTTTGTGGTCTCTGTGATCTTTTGTGGCTAACTGAAACCATTTTTTGTGAGAGGTTTCGCCATGACTCTGCCAAGACTGTTCGCCAATGCTTTTGCGGCCGTGAATTTGATCGCCGTCGCGGCGTTCGCCGCCGATCCCGGAGCGATCTCGCTCGATCCGGGCAAGTTTGAACTGCGAGGCGTTCGTGCTCAGCAGCAGTTGATTGTCAGCGGCACGTTCAGTGCGGATGACATTCGCGACTTGACGAACTTGGGGGTGCAATACACCTCTTCGAATCCGGCGGTCGTGAAGATCGAAGGGACATTGGCTAAACCGGTCGCGGATGGGACCGCTCAGATCACGGCGACGCTGGGTGCGCTCAAGGCTACGGCGGACGTCACCGTTAAAGAGATGGCGATGCCTTCGCCCGTCAGCTTCAAGAACGAGATGCTCGCGGCGCTGACCAAGGCCGGCTGCAACATGGGTGCTTGCCACGGTTCCCCCTCCGGCAAAGGAGGCTTCCGCTTGTCTCTGCGAGCATTCGACCCCACGGTTGATACCCTGACACTGCGATCCGAGTTCATGCAGCGCCGCATCAATCCAGTGCAGCCGGATGAGAGCTTGCTCATCAAGAAGCCGTTGATGGAAGTGGCTCACGGCGGCGGTCGACGTATCAAGAAGGGCGATCCCGTCCATCGAGTCTTCCACGGTTGGATCGGCGAGGGCCTGCGAATGGACGCCGAAACCGTGCCGGACCTCGTGAAGATCGAAGTCTTCCCGAACAAGCGCGTCTTCAAACCGGCCGGCAATCAGCAGCAGATGGTCGTGATGGGCACCTACTCCGACGGCAGCGTGCGCGACGTCACGCCGCTGACGGTCTTCAGTTCTTCGAACGAACAAGTCGGCAGCGTTTCGGAAACGGGTCTCGTGACGAAGTCCGGCCGCGGCGAAACCGCGATCCTCGCTCGTATCCTCGACAAGATGACCACCGGATTCGTCACATTCCTGGAAGACGTTCCTGGCTTCGCTTGGAGCAATCCGCAGCCAAACAATTTCGTGGACAACCTCGTCTTCGAGAAGTTACAGCAGCTTCAGATCCTGCCGTCCGATCTCTGCTCAGACGAAGAGTTCCTCCGCCGAGTTTATCTCGACGTCACCGGCCGCTTGCCGACGATCGAGGAATCGACCGCCTACCTCAACAACCCGGCGGCCGACAAGCGTGCTCAGTTGATCGACTCCCTCGTTGAGAGCGACGACTTCGCCGACTTCTGGACCCTGAAATGGACCGACATCCTGCGATCGAACAGCAAGAAGGTGACCGCCATAGGCACGCACAAGTTCCGCCGTTGGGTCTACGACTCGATCCGCACCGACAAGCCGTTCAATCAGTTTGCTCGTGAGTTGCTGACCGCCAGCGGCAGCGTCTTTGAGAACCCCGCCGCGAACTACTGGCGAGCCAGTCGCGACCCGAACGACGCTGTCGAGACCACCGCGCAACTCTTTCTCGGCATCCGCATTCAATGCGCGAAATGCCACAACCATCCGTTCGAGCGTTGGTCGCAAGACAACTACTACGGCATCGCCGCTGCCTTCACACGTATCGCTCGGCAGAAGGGTGACGCCGCCGACGAGGAGATCGTGTATCCGATGCCGACCGGTGAAATCACTCAGCCGCGCACCGGCAAGCAAATGAAAGTGCATCTGCTGCTCAAGGGCGACGTCGATGACGCACCCGGTCAGGATCGCCGCGAAGTCTTTGCCGGCTGGCTGACCTCCGGTGACAACCCATTCTTCGCTCGCGCTGCCGTGAATCGCATCTGGGGCCACCTGCTCGGCCGAGGCATCGTTGAACCGGTCGATGATTTCCGCGATTCGAACCCGCCGTCGAACGCCAAGTTGCTGGATGAACTCGCCGCGCAGTTCGTAAAGAACAACTTCAGCCAGAAATTCGTCGTGAAGACGATCCTCAAGAGTCGCACCTATCAACTCAGCAGCCGCAAGAACAATTTCAATAAGGACGACGAGATCTACAGCTCGCACTCGAACACGCGGCTGCTCTCGGCCGAGCAACTGCTCGACGCGATCTGCCAAGTCACGAGCGTCCCCGAATCGTTCGCCGGTCTGCCCGCCGGTACGCGAGCCGTCTCGCTGGCCGATCCTCCGACCGATCACTACTTCCTGAAGATATTCGGCCAGCCGCAACGCGAGATGGCCTGCCAATGCGAACGGTCAAACGAATCGAACCTGTCGCAAGCCCTGCAAATGATCAATGGCCCGACGGTCCATGGAAAGCTCCGAGCCGACACCGGCCGCATCGCGGTCTTCGCCAAAGAGAACAAGCCGGATGACGAGGTCATCACGACGCTGTATCTCGCCGCGTTGTCGCGCAAACCGACGCAGGCGGAACTCGACGCCGCGAAGAAGCACATCGCCGCTCAGGCTGACCGCCGCTTGGCCTTGGAAGATGTGGGGTGGGCAATCCTGAACTCTAAGGAGTTCTTATTCCAGCATTGATCTTGCCAGGAATCCAAGCGCGATCGTTCTGCCCTCATCATTCTGCCCCAAAGATTCGGCAGAACGATGGGGGCAGAATCATTTGGCAGTTGAGTGGGGACGCTGTCGATCAGTGGCGGATCGCGATAGAAAGTTGGCGGTTTGGAAGAAGTCGAGGTCGTTCATTCCGAGTAGCCTGAAGCATGTACGATCCCCAACCAGCTACGTCCGCCGAACCAACACCGCTGACAGTCACTCCTCCTGTCGAGATTGCGGTGGCAGCCGACACAACATCGGTAAATCCTGAGGCCTTTGTCGAACCCAGCGTGTCGGCAGAGACAAAACTCGGAAGGCCGCTCGAACAATTGGCTCAAGCCGATGGTGCTCCGGCAAGTTGGTTGTGGCTGACCAAGTACGACCAGTTTTTCGTGGGCGCATTCGTGGCGGTCTTCCTGATGCTCAGCGGCTATCACTGGGCGACGCTGGGCGGTTGGGGGATGCAGCCGATCGAGCTCGAACGGCTGCCGGAACGACAGTACGACTTTCGCATCGACATCAACTCGGCCAGTTGGGTCGAGTGGACGCAAATCGAAGGGATCGGCGAAGTCACCGCTCAGAAGATCATCGAAGATCGCCAAAACAACGGACCGTTTCGCAGCGTGAATGATCTGCTGCGAGTCAAAGGGATTGGACCGAAGAAGCTGGAGATGATGCGACCGTTTCTGCGTGAGCCGAACGAGCACGATTCACCGGCGAAAGTCGAGCCATGATTCCGCGCTGAGCGTCTTCTCGGTTCGTCGTTTTGCTGGAAGCTGGTGGCAGAACGATGGTGGCAGAACTATTCGAGTTTCGAGTCGTCCTTCGGTGGATCGACGGGCTTCGCTTTGGGTTCTGGTGGTGAGTTCGTCGAAGTGCGTGGTGTCTTCTTGCGTTGCTCGTTGTAGAGCTTTGAGAGAGTCTGGAATTGCTCCTCAGCCGCTTTCACTTTTCGATCGAGTTCTCGCAGCATGGGATTGTCCGCATCCGTGCCGTGATGTTGTTTCAAGAGTTCCTGTTCCACGCGGAGCAGTTTCCAGTTTGATCGGGCCAACGTGAGATCGTCTTTTGTCAGCTTGAGTTCGGTCGGATTCGACAGGTCCAGCGGCGGCTTCTCTTCGAGGCGGGCCTGGGTGGCGATCAGCAGTTCGTACAACGTCAGACTAAAAGCGCCTTGTTTCGATAATGACGTTGGATCTTCGCTCGAACCGTCGTCGGGCGATTGCTTCAGCAACGCTTCTTTGATCGTCGGCAGAGTCTCGGCGGCGTCTTTGCCACAGCGGGCCAGTGCGACGGCGGCCCACTGCTTGAACATGAGGGGCACGATCAGTGTTGCTTCGGCGTGTCGGCCGGCGGCGACGAGTTCGTCGCTCTGTTTGCGTGCGGATTGCAGCAGTCGTTCGGCCTCTTCGACGACGCTGATCTCGTCACGGTCGCGGGTGTTGAGCGTCACATAGCCGACGAGCAATCCGTTTTCGCTTTTGATTTCTTGCGGCCCGACGCTGTAGCTCAGCTTGGCGACTTGTGCGATCGGCACGTGAGCACCCGTCGAAGTTGGGACGAGGATGTGTTCCAAGTCATCGAAGCGTTCGCGCAGCTCACGCGGGTAGCGGACACGGATCGGATAGCGTTCGCGGCCTTCGACGGTGGTCGTCAGCCGCTCGTCGCCGATCGCGATCTCGATGACGTCTTGAATGTCACGGATACTGACTCCGTAGCGTGCGGCGGCTTCGCGGTCGATTTCGTATTCAAGATACGGCTTGCCGACCAGCCGATCGGCAACGACGTCTACCGCACCGGGCACCTTCTTCAAGAGCTGTTCCATTTGCAGGCCGACCCGTTCAATCTCCTTCAGGTCCGCGCCGTAGATTTTGGCGCCCATCATCGCGCGGAAGCCGGTTTGCAGCATGACTAGTCGCGTCTGGATCGGCTGCAACCACGTCGGCAGTACGCCGGGGATCGCGGCTTTCTGGTTCAGCTCTTCAAGGATTTCCGCTTTCGTAATGAGACGCTCTTCGGGCCAGATGATTCGCAAAGCGGGACGGCACCAATTGAGCCACGTTCGTTCGCTGTGCCAGCGCGATTGCGGCAGACTGCGCCACTCGTCTTCCGGTTTCAGCGTGACGATGGTCTCGATCATGCTGATCGGTGCGGGGTCTAGTGATGACTCCGCGCGGCCGACTTTGCCAACGACGTCGCGAACTTCCGGCACCGTGCGGATGGCGATGTCTTGCTGCTGGATGACCTCTTCCGCGATGGTCAGCGAGGCCGATGGCAAGACCGATGGCATGTAAAGGAACGAACCTTCGTCCAAAGGCGGCATGAACTCGCGGCCAAGGCCGGGGAAGGATTGTTCGAGACGCTGCCAACCGGTGGTCTTTGTGACGTCGAACCTGGCGAATCGGCACGTTGCCGAGATCGGTGTGCCGATGATGCCAAAGCCCAACCACGCGGTGAGCCCCAACGCCATCAAACACGCCGGGATCGTGAGGAACGTTCCCTTGTGAGTCAGCACCGATCGCAGTGTCGGGCGATAGACCTTGAAGATGGCTTGCGAGACGCGGTTCTCTTCCAATGCGATGAGTCGTTCGCACCCCATGCGATAAACCAACGCACCAACCAGGAAGCCGACCCCCAGCGCGGTCGGCCAGCCACTCCAGGTCGCGCCGAGATCAAGCCCCCACATGAGCGCCAACCGCAACGCAATCATCGCAGCCACGCCAGCCACAACGCCGAACAACATCGAACGACGACGCGACCATGCCGCCGGTTTCAACAAGTAATAGCTCAGCACTGGGACGATAGTGATGGCCAGGATCACCGACGCGGCGATCGCGAACGTCTTCGTGTACGCCAAGGGTCGGAACATCTTTCCTTCTGGCCCGGTCAATGCGAACACGGGAATGAACGACACAATCGTGTTGACGACCGCCGTCACGATAGCACTGCCGACTTCGGTCGCGGCGTCGTAAACCACATCGAAGTAGGGGCGTTTGCGATCGGTCGTCAGACGCCGATAGATGTTTTCCGTCATGATGATGCCCATGTCGCTGACGTCGCCGATGGCGATCGCCAGTCCGGCCAGCGACATGATGTTGCTGTCTACCCCCAGCCAGTACATCGCACCGAAACTCATGGCGAGCGACAGCGGCAGCGTCGGCAGCACGGCCAGCGAACTCCGCAGGTGCAGCAGGAACAACATCACGATCAGCGCCACCACGATCGACTCTTCGATGAGGTTGTCGCGCAGCGTGGCCATCGTTTCGTAGATGATGTCGGTGCGGTCGTAGTACGGGACGATCCTCACCGGCACCGCCTTGCCCGATGGCAGCGTGATACGGAGTCCGGGTTCAATCTCAGCGATTTTCTGTTTGACGCGATTGATGACGGCCAGCGGGTTTTCGCCGAACCGCATCAATACCACGGCTCCGGTTGCCTTGCGGCCGGCGTTGTCGAGCGTGCCGCGCCGGAACTCTGGGCCAAGTTGCACCGTGGCGACGTTCTTGACGTAGATTGGCGTCCCACCTTCCTGCCGGATGACGACGTTCTCGATGTCCTGCACGCTGCGGACAAAGCCTTTGCCACGGATGAAGAACTCGTAGCGATTACTTTCGACGACTTTGGCCCCCACGTCGATGTTGCTGCGGCGGACGGCTTCGTAAACGTCGGGCAAAGAGACGCGATGTGCTCGCAGCTTTTCGGGGATGACGTCGATCTGGTACTCGCGCACGTAACCGCCGAGCGTCGAGACCTCGGTCACACCTTCGACCGACTGTAGCTGATACCGGATGTACCAATCCTGCAACGACCGCAGTTGTGCGAGGTCGGCTCCGTCGGCTTGTAGCGTGTAGTAGAAGATCTGCCCGAGCGCCGTTGCATCCGAGCCGAGTGTCGGCGTCACCCCATCTGGCAGTCGGCCGGCGGAGACGTTCATCCGTTCGAGCACTCGCGACCGCGCCCAGTAATAGTCCACTTCGTCCTTGAAGATGATGAAGATCATCGAGAAGCCAAACCCAGAAAACGACCGGATCGTCTTCACGCCGGGCGTGCCCGACAGAGTGGTCGTGAGCGGATACGTCACCTGATCTTCGACATCCTGCGGCGAGCGACCCGGCCAATCGGCCAGCACGATCACCTGCTTGTCGCCGATGTCAGGAATCGCGTCGATCGGGATATTCGTCACGGCGTAGTAGCCGACGCCGAGCATCAACAACGTCACCAGCGTCACGAGAAACCGGTTGTTAAGGCACCAGCGGATGATGAGGTTGATCATGATGCGGTTCGTGAAAACGTGATTGTCGGATGACACCGCTGGCAACACGCATGACTTATTTCTTTTTCAAGAGTTCCTCTTTGCACCCGGCGCAGCAGATCCACACATACCGGCGATCGACTTCGACTTTCTTTGGCGGTCCCATCGTGCCGAGCATCTTGCCAGTCACGGGACAAACATGCTGCTTCTCGGCCGAGGCGCGATCGGCGGGCGAGAGCTTGGCCAACTCGGCGTGCATCTTGTCCATATCCGACGCGATCGGCTTTTCAGGGACGTCCTGTTTGCCGCCTGTGCCGTGGCCGCTGTGACCACCTCCCGCGCCAGCCTGTCCTTGCGGATATAGCAGACTCGGCATGCCTTCGATCTGACGCTGGCTGTCGAGCAAAAACCCGCTTTGCGAGACGACTTGATCACCTTCGTTGAGGCCATCGAGCACGACGAAGAACTCCCGCCGCTTGCCGGATGCATCCAAGGTATGAGCGCGCGGACCGACCCTCAATTCCACCAGTTCGTAAGCGCCTTCGGTCAATCGGTACGTGATCCGTCGTCGGCCGGTGTCGAGCACGGCCGAAACGGGAATGGCCAGCACACCTTCGTCAGAGGCTGCTTTCTTTGTCGAGGAAGGCTGGTCAGTGTGCCCTTCGTGCGACTCCGACTTCGACGCCTGCGTTGCAGTCGCTGGCTCTTTCGCGTGGGCCGAATGGTCCACTTTCTTGTCTGCCGGTGCATCGGAATTCTCCTTCGATTCGCGACTCCCCGGCTTCACCCGTCGTTCCGGCACCTTCTCCAACGGCATCTCGCAGATCGAGCATTTGCCTGGTTCGTCTTGCATGACTTCCGGGTGCATCGGGCACACGTGTTTCCCTTCGATGCCCGTGGGTTCGGGAGTGCCGTCGGGGCGCAGCCGCACATGAATCGTGGCGGTCGCGAACATTTGCGGTTTCAGAAGGCGGTCGGGATTCTTGATGTTCACGCGAACGCGGATCGTACGTGTCGCGTCGTCGAGGAAGGGGTCGATAAACATGATCGAGCCGGTGAATGTCTCGCCGGGAAACGCTTCTAACTGGACATCGACCGTCTGCCCGAAGCGGACCCACGCGACGTCGAACTCGTAAATGTTGAGGTACAGCCAAATCGGATCGAGGTCCGCGATGCGATAGACCTGGTCGCCGGTGTTGAGGTACTGGCCAACACGAACATTCTTCTCGATCACTGTGCCGCCGATGGGGGCGAAGATCGTCAGGTGAGAAGTCGGCTTTCTTGACGCTTCAATCTCGGCGATTTGTTCGTCGAGGATGCCCAGCAGCCGCAACTTGGTGCGAGTCGATTCCAACCGCGATTGGGCAAAGCTCTTGGCGGGCGGCGACGGCGGCCTTTCTTTTTCGACGGCATCAAGGGCGAGCAGCAATTCGTTCTGTGCGACCAGCAACTCCGGGCTGTAAATCTCGACGAGGTGATCCCCTTTCTTGACTTCGATGCCAGTGAAGTCCACGAACAGCCGATCGACCCGGCCGGTGATGCGTGACGAGATATATGCCACTTGCCGCTCGCTGTAGTCGAGCTTGCCGACCGTGCGGATCTCCTTGAAGAGTTCGCGCCGCTGGATCGGTTCTGTAAGGAGGCCGGCTCGTGTTTCCAGATCGCTGCGTGCGCTCGGCAGCTTTGAGATCGAAATCAACGGCATATCGCAGATTGGACAGCGCCGGGATTCGGCAATCGAAACTGCGGGTGCATCGAGCAGGTCCAGACTTCGGGGCTCGACGAGGCCTGTGAATCCCCGCGGGGCCACAAGGTCGCCACAGTAATCACCGCCGTCAGCGCGACCGCCACGATGCCGAAACGAATCGAGAGGTGTTTCCAGGACATGGTGTCCTCACTGCTCTAGGAAGTCCTAGTGCTGTAGCCACGCTCGCCAGAGCGTGGGTCTTCCGCGACTCTTCCCACGCTCTGGCGAGCGTGGCTACTTCTCCATCAGCCGCGCGGCGCTAGCGCGTTCCGGCTGATGGATCGCAGTAACTTGACGACTTCGATGATCGTGACCGGCGTCAGGGACAGCGCGCCGATCAGCAGCCATTCCCACGAGAGGTGCGTGGCCACCTCGAACACCGGCTGAGCGAACGGCAGCGTGACAACACTGAGCTGCAACAAGCCGGAGACCACAATGGCTCCGAACAGGTGCGGGTTCGTGAAGAGTCCGAGTCCGGGCATCGTGAGGCGGTGGCTGCGGCAGCCGATGGCGAAGAACAATTGAGAGAACGCACAGACGCAGAACGCGACGGCCCGAGCACGAGCCAAGTGCGTCTCGTCACCTTGGTAGATCAACCAGAAACCCATGCCCGCGACCGTCGCAATCAGTGTGCCGTGAAACAGAATCAGCAGCCCCCGCTTTTGCGTGATCACCGCTTCGAGCGGCGGGCGCGGCGGACGGGTCATGATGTCCCGTTCGGGAGGCTCCATGCCCAAGGCCAACGCCGGCAGGCCGTCGGTTACGAGGTTGATCCACAGAATCTGAATGGCCGCTAACGGGACCGGCCAGCCAATCAGCGCGGCGAAGAACATCAGCAGCACTTCGCCCGCGTTACACGACAGCAGGTAATGCACGAACTTCTGAATGTTGTCGAAGATGCCGCGACCTTCCTCGACGGCGTTCACGATCGACGCGAAGTTGTCGTCCGTCAGCACCATGTCGGACGCTTCTTTGGTCACGTCGGTCCCGGCGACGCCCATCGCGATACCGATGTCGGACGCCTTCACGGCCGGAGCGTCGTTCACTCCGTCCCCTGTCATGGCCACGATCTGGCCGCGCTGCTTCCAGGCTTTGACGACTCGCAGTTTGTGTTCGGCCGAGACCCGCGCGTAAACGGCGATCTGATCCACTTGGACCTTGAGCTGCTCGTCCGACATAGCGTTGAGTTCCTGGCCGGTGACGACTCGATCCTCGTCCCCTGCGATGTGCAATTCGCGGGCGATCGCCAGCGCGGTTTCCGGATGATCGCCGGTGATCATGACGGGGCGGATGCCCGCCGCTCGACAACGACGCACCGCTTCTTTCGCTTCCTCACGCGGCGGATCGATCATGCCGACCAAGCCAGCGAAGATCAGGTTGATTTCATCGTATTCGGTTCCCTGCGTCTCCGAATGATCGCGACACGCTAGCGCGAGCACACGCAAGGCACGGCCTGCCATTTCGGAATTCGTCCGCATGATCTGACTGCGGCGGTCGTCGGTGAGCGGTTCGACTCGGCCGCCGCGCCGCTCGGCAATGCACTTCGCGAGGATCACTTCCGGCGCGCCTTTGGAATACATGACGCGAGCGCCGTCCGATCCGCGCAGCACGACCGACATCGTCTTGCGTTCCGAGTCGAACGGAATCTCGAAGAGCACATGCTGCTCGCGGTCGCGGGCTTCGATGCCTGCCTTGAGCGCGGCGACGACCAGCGCTCCTTCCGTCGGATCGCCGATGACTTGCCAGGAGTCGGCCTCGTCACCGAGCGGGCTGACCGTCGCGTTGTTGCAACGTGCGGCGGTCGTCAGTGCGTGCATGAGGTCTGGTTCGTCATGCGGGTTGATCGGTTCGTCGCCGGGAGGGCGAGGCTCCTGCCGAGTCGTGTCCGTATCGGCTCGGCGGGAGCCTCGCGCTCCCTTCAGAAACTCCCCATGCGGCGCGTAGCCGCCGCCGGTGACTTGGAATTGTTGGCCGCCGGTGACGATCTCGCGCACGGTCATTTCGTTTCGGGTCAGAGTTCCCGTCTTGTCCGAACAGACCACCGTCACCGATCCAAGCGTCTCGACACTGGGCAGCTTGCGAACCAGCGCATTCCGTTTGACCATGCGTTGCAGACCCAGCGCGAGCGTCAACGTCACCACGGCTGGCAGTCCTTCCGGTACCGCCGCCACCGCGAGACTGATGGAGATCAGCAGTGTCTCCAGCAACTTGCCGCCTCGCGCCACTTGCATCGCGAAGATGATGACCACGATCACCAAGCAGACGCCCACCAGCACTTTGCCCAATTCGGCGAGCCGTCGTTGCAGCGGCGTCGGTTCTGGTTCGGAGCGTTGCAACAACCCGGCGATGTGTCCCAATTCGGTGTTCATGCCGGTGGCGACGATGACCGCACTGGCTTTACCAGCGGCTGTCACCGTTCCCATGTAAACCATGTTGCGACGATCCCCCAGCGGAGCGTTCGCGTTCAACACGCAGTCGGCTTCCTTTTCCACGGGGAGCGATTCGCCAGTTAACGAGGCTTCCTGAACTCGGACACCGAAGCCGCTCAGCAACCGCGCGTCGGCCGGGATGTTGTCGCCTGCTTCCAGCTCGATGCTGTCCCCCGGCACCAACTCGCGAGCGGGGAGTGATTGCAGTGCGCCGTCGCGGATCACCTTGGCCATCGGCGACGACATTTTTTGCAGGGCCGCGAGTGCGCGTCCCGCCTTCTCTTCCTGGAGAAAGCCGATGATGCCGTTCACGAGCACGATGGCGAGAATCGCTGCCGTATCGGCCAATTCTCCCATCGCGCCGGAGATGATCGCAGCAACGATCAGAATCCAGATCACCAATTCTTTGAACTGCCCCAGCAGCTTCTTCCAGATCGGCACCGGCGGCGCTTCGGCAAGCGTGTTCCAGCCGTGTTGCTCACGCCGCCGAGCGACTTCGTCGGTGCTGAGTCCGCGAGTCAGATTGGCTGCAAACTCTCGTGTCACATCGTCGCCGCGCAAGGCATACCAAATTCGTGATTCAGACATTCGACAACCTCAGTGAAAAACAGCAGACCCGGCGATCTCCGCTGGGGAAGTTTGCGGGTAGAGTAACGCACTCAGTGTGCCGATCGGCTATCGGAGTGTCACGTCGTTGGTGGCAGGCGGATCTTCTGCCAATGTGGCCTGCTGATTGCGTGCTCGCCATGAGGATCGACCTGCCGAGATCGAGGATTCAGCGCCATGCGTGCCATGCTGTTTGAGCAACCCAAGTTGCCGTTGAGATGGACCGAATGCGCTCGGCCGCAACCGGGACCGGATCAAGTACTACTACATGTGAAGGCTTGCGGAGTTTGCCGCACCGATTTGCATGTCTGCGACGGCGAGTTGACGCAGCCCAAGCTGCCGCTGATTCTCGGCCATGAAATAGTGGGGATCGTCGAAGCGGTCGGAGAGCGCGTCGAACGCTTTCAACTGGGCGACCGCGTCGGTGTGCCGTGGTTGGGTGGGACGTGTGGTGTCTGTCGCTTCTGCGAACGGGGCCAAGAGAATCTGTGCGAGGCGGCGCGATTTACCGGTTATCAACTCGATGGTGGCTACGCCGAGTTTACAGTGGCCGATCAGCGGTTTTGCTTTTCGATGTCGGCGGAGTACTCAGATGCGGAGGCGGCTCCGTTGCTGCGTGCAGGGTTGATCGGATACCGCTCACTGGTGATGTGCGGAGACGCGCGCCGGGTGGGCATTTACGGTTTCGGAGCCGCCGCACATATCGTGGCTCAGGTCGCGGGGTTTCAAGGACGAGAAGTTCTTGCATTCACACGGCCAGGCGATGTCGCGGCTCAGCAGTTTGCTCGAGACATGGGTGCGACGTGGGCCGGCGGATCCGACGAACGACCTCCGGAGTTGCTCGATGCGGCGATTCTGTTCGCGCCGGTTGGTGCTCTGGTCCCGCAAGCGTTGCGGTGTCTCGACAAAGGGGCCATCGTCGTCTGCGGTGGCATTCACATGAGCGACATCCCAAGTTTTCCGTATGAATTGCTGTGGGGCGAGCGAGTGATCCGCTCGGTCGCGAATCTGACTCGCCACGATGGCGACGAGTTCTTGCGGATCGCTCCGCAAGTCCCGGTGCGGACCGAAGTCCAGACATTTGCACTCAGCGCCGCGAACGAAGCCCTGTCGGCGTTGCGCGAAGGACGGCTGCGCGGAGCGGCGGTGCTCGTGCCTTGAGGAATACTCGGACGCACTTTGCACGCGACCCCTGATCGGTTCTGGAAACTTCCCGCGACTCGGAACGGCGTTCGCAAAGTCGGTTGGGGTTCCATTTCGACCTGAGCGGACCAGACCAGTCGGGATGGAATCCCAACCTACGGTGAGACTCCCATGAACGTTCAACGAATACTCTTTCCGACCGACTTCTGTGAACACAGCCAAGTCGCCGAGAAATCCGCTTGCGACTTGGCCGACCAGTTCGGGGCCGAGTTGCATGTGCTGCATGTGCTCCACGATCCCTTGTTGACCATGCCGATGACTGCCGCCGCGCTGCTGGTTCCACCCCAATCACTGGAAAATGAGATCAACTTCGCCGAAGAAGAAATTCAAAAAACTCCTTCACCGGCGTGGGCTGCTGGAAAGAAAGTCGTGCGAGTGGTTCGCACCGGGACGATGTTCGATGTCATTGTGCGATATGCACAGGACAACGCGATCGACCTGATCGTGATCGGGACTCATGGTCGCACTGCGCTGGCCCATGTGTTGCTGGGAAGTATCGCGGAACGAGTCGTGCGACATGCTTCTTGTTCGGTCTTAACTGTGCGCCCCAAACGCCTAGCGAAGGTCACGCAAGAGGCTGCACCGCAACCCATTCTAAAGACGGCGTGAGTTGTCATTGATATCGTGCGGCGAGTCTCATCACTCGATTCGTTCGTTCTTGTCCGACTGGAGAAAATCATGAATTGGCTTCCGAAGAAAACTGTGGTTGTGCCCGTGGACTTTTCGACCGCTTCCGCCGACGCGCTCAAGACCGCGCTGCTGCTGGTGGAGAATCCGGAAAGCGTGCATGTCATCTACGTCACGGCCCCTCCCATCGCGTTCAACTATGCCGAGGGTTGGGCGTTGGACGACCCGGCCATCCGGATGAAAGCCGCACACGAGCACCTGGCCAAATTCCTGACGAACCCCAACGCCGCCGGAGTAAAGACGATCATTCGCGAAGGGGATCCCGGTTTGTTGATCGCCGATTACGCCGAGGAAGTTCATGCCGACCTGATCGTCATGCCGTCACACGGCTATCACGGCGTGAAACGGTTGCTGCTGGGCTCGGTGGCCGAGCGTGTGCTGCGGCACGCGAACTGCCCGGTGCTCGTGTTGCGACAACCGGAATGACCAGAGTTCATCAGCCGAAACGCGCTACAGTCCGGTTGTCGAAGACGGAACCGAGCCGGACGCTAGCGCGTTCCGGCTCATCTTTGGGGACTCACATCATGACGACCATCAAAAAGATTCTGTGCCCGACGGATCTCAGCGACGAATGTCGGCCGGCGTTGGCGATGGCATGCGAGTGGGCCAAGCAATTCGGCGCGGAGTTGCATCTGCTGCACGTGGTCGCCGGGTTGTCGAACCCGTATCCGTATCTCGGCCCGCCGTTCAACGAGGCGATGTCGTGGGAGACCATGATCCGCCAGAAAGCACGCACCGCCCTGGACGAATGGCCGTTGCCGGAAGGTTTCGCGACGCTCAAGGTCGTGCGGCAACTGCGCAGTGGGTCGCCGATCGCTCACATCGTCGAGTACGCGCAAGTCACGGGCATCGACCTGATCGTGATGGGGACTCACGGCCGCGGCGGCTTCTCGCATGTGTTGCTCGGAAGTGTCGCGGAGAAGGTTGTGCGTCGCGCACCTTGCTCGGTGCTTACCGTTCGTCCGGCAGGAACAGCGAAGCCAACCGCGTGAGCAACTACGGAATTGGCCTGTGCTTCTTGCTCATTCCAGCGTGCGGCACCGCATGAGTTCGCACATCTCCACCCATCCGCGTCGCTCGGCAACACTCACGAATTTACGGAATCGTCGGAAAGGCTGCGGTTCAATTCCGAAGGCTGGTTTGTTCGGCAAGTTTGGCATCTTGATTGCAAAGCTTCGTATCGTTCACGCTCGTCGCAGTTCGTCCGCAGGGATGATCGACGAAGCTGTGAGTGATCAGGATCAAGTCAAAGGAGCCAATCATGCCAGGAACACTTACCAAAACTCGAAACGGCGGAATGCGAACTTGGTTTGGCGGAGAACCATTCTCCTCGTTCCGCAAAGAAATGGACGACGTGCTGTCTCGGTTCGGACTGGAACCAGAGAACTGGCCAAGCCTGGAACACGTTCCCGCGCTCGACATGTCGGAAACGGAAACGGCCGTCGAAGTGAAGATGGACGTGCCGGGCCTCAAACCGGAAGACATCGAGATTCAGGTCCGCGGCAACTTGCTGACGATCAGCGGCAAGACTCAGGATGAGAAGGAAGAGAAAGGCCGCGAGTTTCACCGAGTCGAACGCCATCAAGGGACGTTCTCGCGCAGCGTGACGTTGCCGTGCGATGTCGTCGGGGCGAAAGCCAACGCCGAGTACAAGAACGGAGTGCTGACGCTGACCATGCCCAAGACGGAACCGGTTCATGCAGAGAAGATTGCCGTCAAAGCCGCGACCTGAGCGATCCGGCGACGCTAATCTACGGCCCCCGCCATCATCGATGAGGGGCCGCTCTCATTTCTGCCCATGCGAAGGCCACGGAACGACGACATGACCATCAGCACCGTTAGTCCTCAAGAACTGGCGGCTCGGCACGAGCGAGGTGACGTGTGCGAACTGCTCGATGTCCGCACGCCGGTCGAGTTTCGCGAAGTGCATGTGCCGTTCGCGCGCAATGTGCCGCTGGATCGACTCGATCCGCCAGCGCTGCTGAGTTCACGCAACGGTGCAACTCAGCAGCCTCTGTACGTCATCTGCCGTTCGGGGAATCGAGCCAATCAAGCTTGTGAAAACCTGTTGGCCGCCGGGTTGAAGAACATCGTCAACGTCGCCGGGGGCACGATGGCTTGGGAGCAAGCCGGGTTGCCAGTGACTCGCGGGCAGAAGGGAATGTCGTTGGAGCGGCAGGCGCGGATCGTGATTGGTTTGATCGTGTTGACTGGCTCAGCACTGACTTGGTTCTACGATCCGCGCTGGATTGGTTTGCCAGCGTTCATGGGAGCGGGGCTGATCTTCTCTGGCCTCGCGGACTTCTGTGGACTGGCCTTGATCCTCGGACGGATGCCGTGGAATCAAGTGGCAGCGCCGACCAGCGAGACTCAGCCTTCATTGGGAGCTTGCTGCTCGATCAAGAAGCCCGGCGGATGAGCGGTCGCTCACGTCATCAGCGCGGGTTTTTGGGAATCCAAGAACCACCGATCCAGCACGACATGCCGAGTAAACCAACGAGTTCGCAGCAGCAGTTGGCCGAGCCAGATGCGCGCGGCGGACGGAAGCCAGTGCGACGGCGCTGCGACGTGTCCCATGTTCAACCGCGCTTGCAGCCGCGCGGCATACCGAGCACTGACCGTCTCCAGATCGCCGTTTCCAATCAACGCTGATGCGGCCAGCAGTCCCGACTCGATAGCCGGTCGAATGCCCTCGCCGCTGTGAGTCGATGCCAACCCCGCCGCATCGCCGATCAAGAGCACGTTCAATGCGGAGACGCGCGGAACGTGCGTGCGAAGTCGATACGCATGACCGTGGAAGCGTGTCGGCAACGCAAATCGAATTCGTTCGCGAGCGTGCAGGAAATCGCAGAACGCGGCGACCTGTTCGCTCAGCCGCGTCTCGTGTTCGCGGCCTAAGCCGATGTTGAGCACATTCCCTTTGCGGAAGACCCAGCCATATCCCTTCAGGTCGCGGCAGAAATACAGCTCCGGATGCGTGCCGGAGACGTCGCATGCGGCCTGCTGAGCATCGGTCATCTCGAACTCAACCTCTTGAGCCAGGATCACAGGAGCAGGGGCATCATTCGGCGAGGCCGTTTCGGAAAACTGCCGAGCCACCGGACAGAAGTGTCCCCCCGCGCCGACAAGCCACTTCGCCCGCACGGAATCGTTGACGAACCACTCGCCGGATTCTTGCCGAGCCGAATGAAACGCTTCGCCGAGCCGTAGCCGTGCGCCGCAACGCTGCAACAAGAAGTAATCGAATTCACAACGCCGGAGGCCATAGCTGACGGTGCGGTCGTACTCGGTCAGCACTGTCGAGCCGCCTATGGTCCCTGTCAGAAAGCCGGTGATCGGTTGCAGCACTCGGCCCTGCGCATACTCGCGCGAGTCGATGCGCAACTCATCCAACACGGCGGGCGTGATCCATCCGGCGCAGACCTTGTCGCGCGGGAACGCGGCCTTGTCCATCACGACCACATCGCAGCCGCGATTCCGAAGCGCCCAAGCACACGCGGAACCGGCCGGACCACCACCGACGATCAAGACGTCGCAGGAGTCCATGATGAGCCTCCGGTTGTATTGGCGAGCGGGGCGGCGTCAGCCCCCCGGTTGGTGGAACGGCCAAACGATTATCCACGAACCGAGGGGCTGACGCCGCCCCGCTCGCCTGAA
>SXKJ01000306.1 GCA_005778115.1 Planctomyces sp.
CTCGAAGCTGAAATCCCGACTCCGCAAACACGGCGAACGCACGCTCGACTCCCTCTGGACCCGCATCGGACAACTCGTCTCCGAATTCCTCCCCGACGAATGCCGCAACTATCTCAACCACGCCGGATACACTGCAAACTAACCACAGAATTGCTCTAGCGGGTTTGCGAGATCGTGCGGGGCGAGGCCGCAAGCCGATCCTGTCACTGGAGCAGCAACAGGCCGTCGCTCAGCGTCTCGAAGCGGGACCGCAAGAGGGAGATGTCTGCTCGCTGCGTGGTCTCGACCTCCAGCAGTTCATTGAAGACCAATTTGGCAAGCTGATGTCGTTGTCCGCAGTGTATGACTTGTTGCACGGCCTGAACTACGAGTGGCTGGTGCCTCGGTCCAAGCATCGGAAGTCTGATCCCGAGGCGATCGCCGCTTTCAAAAAAAGTTCCCGAAGATCTCGCGAAGATTCAGGCCGAACATCCCGGCAAACAAGTCGTCGTCTTCTTTCAAGATGAGTGCCGATTCGGTCAGCAGGGAACGCTGACTCGTGTGTGGGCCAAGCGTGGCTCGCGACCGACGGCGGTGCGTCAGACGGAGTACGAATACCTCTGGGTAATCGGTGCCGCCAGCCCGCAAACGGGCCAAGCCGAGGCGATCCTCACGCCCTGCTTGAACACGGCGATCATCAACCAGTTCTTGGATCAGTTCTCCCGCGCACTGGCCCCCGACGTGCAGGCCGCGATGATCTGGGACGGAGCCGGCTTTCATCGAGCCAACGACTTGAAAGTCCCGGCCAACGTCACACTCATTCCGCTGCCGCCGTACTCTCCGGAACTCAACGGCATCGAGAACCTCTGGCATTACCTTCGCAGCCACTGCTGGTCCAACCGGTCCTACGAGAGCTACGACGATCTCTTCGACGTCGCCTCCAGCACTTGGTGCCAACACTGCCTCAACACCGACCTCATCAAGTCCGTCTGCGCTAAAAGCTACATCCCAACGCGCAGCTAATTTCTGCGAACCGGATGAGTGGTGGATAGCCACGAGAAAAAGTTAATGCCTACTACCTGACCGGTGGGCCAATTCGCAGGTTGCGGAACTTCACTTCGGTGCTGTGATTTTGCAGACCGAGATAGCCATTGAGTTGCCGCAGCTTGATCAGCGGATGCGATTCGGCATTGATGTCGGTGACGGTCACGCCGTTGTGCCGCGTGATAACTCGGTCGCCGTCGCAGACGATTTCGAGCGTGTTCCACTCGCCGGGCGGGCGCGTGTTACGCGGGTTGGCTCCGGCGATGTCGTAAATCGAGGCCGAGTATTGATAGTCCTTGAGCTTTGCATGTTCTTTGGCGGCATCGTCGAGAACTTGGACCTCGAAACCGGCGGGCGGCTTCGTGTCGTTCTCGCGATGATGGTTGCCGTCCTTGGGGACTCGGACATAGACGCCGCTGTTGCCTCCGACAGCCAGCAGGTAATCGAAGCGCATGGAGAAATTGTCGTACTCGCGACAGGTCCGCAGCCACGGACCTTTCTGGCCGGTGCAGATGAGCAATCCGTTCTGGATCTTCCAGCAAGTCTCCGCGGGTTGCCCCGCTCCTTCCCAACCGGCGAAGTTCTGGCCGTTGAAAATCGACGAAAAACCGAGCTCAGTGATCGAGAGGTTTCGCAGCAGGAACTGGCCTCCCTTGGGAACCTCGACCTGGATGCCGACGTGACCGACTGGCTCTTTGATGCCGGCCACCGAATACGCCTGGCAGCCGTTGATGACCATCGTGACTCGGTCGCCGACGACCGTGATGTCGAACGCATTCCACTCGCCCGGTTTCACCAGACCTTTGCTTTCGGCTCCGGGGAGGCTGCCGATGTTGCCTTCTTTGCCTTGCAACAGATTGGCTTGATACGCCTTCTTGGGGAACGGTGCTCCACCCGGTTGTGCTCGGAGATAAATGCCCGCGTCGTAGATGTCGGCCTTGAGGGCTTTCCATTCGACGTGCAATTGGAAGTCGGAATAGACGTGATGCGATCGGAGCCAGCCATCGCCATCCTTGAGCAGCAAGTTGCCGTCTTGGATTTCGACTTTCGCGCCGTTCTCGACCGCCCAACCGTCGAGCGTCTTGCCGTCGAAGAGGCGCGACGTGTGGCCGCAACACGAGTTTGAGCCTTGAGCAATCGCCGAATGCGAGGCCGTCGCGAAGAGCCAAACAAGACAACTGACGGTCGCCAAGATCATCGTTCGCATGAGGTCGCTCCGGTGAGGTGTAGGTTGGGCACTCCTGCCCGACCGAGGGACGGGCAGGAGTGCCCATCCTACAAAGATTTACGCCACGGGCTTGAAGACGCGCTGCAACTCTTCGAGGGACGTGACTCCCTTGGCGACGTGTCGGAGGGCGTCCTTGGAGAACGTCGACATCCCCTCTTTGCGAGCCAGCGTGCGAATCGCGTTGGCATCGCCTCCTTGGATGATGCACTCTTTGATGCCGTCCGACATTTCGATGTACTCGAAGATGCCGGTGCGGCCGAAGTAACCGGTGTCGTTGCACTTGTCACACGGCGGCGGTTCCTCGACTTCCCCCTGTTCGTTTTCGGTGGCGACCGGCTTGCGATACAGCGTTTTGGTGTCGCTCGGCAGGCCGACCTTGGTGATGAGCTTCGGATTTGGCCGGTATGCTTGCTTGCATTCAGGACAGATCTTGCGGATCAATTTGGTGTTGATGATCCCCATCAGTCCGTTCGCGACCACACTGGAATCGCCGACCCATTGCACCAGTTGCACGATCGCGCTGGCGCAGTCCTTGGCGGGCATTTCCGACAGCAACGTGATCTTGTCCTGCATCTCGAACAACGCCTTCGCGGTCTCGGCGGACGTGACCGGTTCATTAAACACAACGTCCGATTCGATGCGTATCAGCCGCATCAGAGTTTGTTCCAGAGTGTCCTCTTTATTAGCTTCAAACGTTGAGACATTGACGACTTCTCGCGTTCCGAGATCGCGCACCGTGTGAACCTGGAACATGTAGCAGTCGACGCCACGCAACATGCCGAATGCCGTTGTGGTGACGCCCGTGTTCGGAGCGCCGACCGACAAGCTCAGTCCTTTGTGATGGCTGGTCCAGTCACGGATCTTCTTCTTGAGATCGGGAGACATGCCCAATTCGTCCGGCGTGACGATGGCTCCCTTTAGCGCACGGCTCTTGATCGTCAGCAACTCACTGCCGTCCGGTTGTGGTTTGGTTTGCACGACCAACTCATATTTCAGCTCGTTGAACTCGGCCTTGATCCCGCCGGTCTGCGGTTGAGTGCGGACCTTGATGTCCAGTCCGGCCAGCAGCTTGAGCATCTGCGTGATCGCCAGTCCTTGCGGTTTGGTGAGCTTGCCGCCGGCATAGGGCATCCCATCGACGAGAAACGCGACCTGCGAGCGTTCCCCTTTCGGCTCAACGCGGATGGTTTCCGCGCGGCGTGAGAGGCCGTCCGTGACCAGCTCTTTGGCCGGGTTCAAACCCGCTTGAACCAGCCGCTGGTTCTCTTTCATGTTCGGCTCTTTGCCGTTGAGAGCACCTTGAAAGAGAACCAGTTCAATTTCTTCTTCTTCATCTTCGTCGTCTTCGTCGGCACGACGGCTGAACAATCCCACGATGCAGTCTCCCTGAATCGAAACGTAGGTCGGGCACTCTTGCCCGTCTTATCGAACAAGACGGGCAGGAGTGCCCGTCCTACAAACTACAGCAATCCGTACTTCTTCAATGTGGCGGCTAGGCTCTCACGCTGTTGACAATCCAGCGGCGTAAGCGGCAACCGCACCTCACCGGTATCTCTACCGAGCATCTGCATGGCCGCCTTCACCGGAATTGGATTGGTCGACAGCCCTAGCATGTCGCGGCACAACGGGAACAGCTTGCGGTGCCAGCTTTGAGCCGTCGCAACGTCCCCTTTGTCCCACGCGGCCAGCATCGCCTTCACGTCCTTCGGCACAATGTTGCCGACGACCGAAACAACGCCACGCCCTCCGAGCGACAGCAGCGGCAACGTCAAACTGTCGTCGCCGGACAAGACAGTCAGGTTGCTCAGCGCGATGATTTGCGAAGCCGCGTCCATCGAGCCGGTCGATTCCTTCACCGCGACGATGTGTGGCAGTTCGCCGATGCGGGCGATCGTTTCTGGCTCGATGTTCTTGGCCGTTCGCCCGGGGATGTTGTAAAGGATGATCGGCAGATCGCAGCCGTCGTTGATCGCTTTGAAGTGCTGATAAAAACCTTCCATCGTCGGCTTGTTGTAGTACGGACCGACAACGAGCGCCCCGTCCGCTCCGGACTTCTGCGCCGCGACCGTCAGTTCAATCGCCTCGGCCGTACTGTTCGAGCCGGTGCCTGCCACGACCTTGATGCGCCCGCGAGCTTGCTGGCACACGACGTCGATCACGCGATGGTGTTCGTCGTGCGAGAGCGTTGGACTTTCGCCTGTCGTGCCGACGGGGCAAACCGTGTCGGTCCCTTGTTCGACGTGCCAATCAACCAGTTTTCGCAGCGCCGATTCATCGAGCTGTCCACTACGAAACGGCGTGACCATCGCGACGGTCAGCCCTGCAAACTTCTCACCTTTAGTGTTCATGATGCTTTCCAAAAGTAGTTCCAAAAAACCGTAGGGTGGGTCGAGTCATCGAGACCCACCGCAGGTAGCGGTCGAATTGGCGGGTCTCGATGACTCGACCCACCCTACGAAAGCCCGTCTTATCTTGCCTTCCAATCGAGGCCCGACAGTCGCGACAGCGCCAACTCCAGCGCGTGTGTGCCGAGCCGTCCGCCTCCTTGAGCTTTCAGCGACAGATACAACTGATTCGACAACGCTAAGCCCGGCAGAGCCAGATTCATTCGCTTCGCTTCGTCCAGCGCGATCCCCATGTCTTTGATGAAGTGCTCGACGAAGAAGCCCGGATCGAAGTTATTGACCATGATCCGCGGTCCGAGATTCGAGAGCGACCAGCTTCCCGCTGCGCCGACCGACACGGACTTCATCACGGTCTCCAAATCGAGTCCCGACTTGTAGCCGTACAACAACGCCTCGCAGACGCCGACCATGTTGCTGGCGATCAAGATCTGATTGACCATCTTGGTGTGCTGTCCGGCTCCGGGGCCCCCTTGATGGATGATCGTCTTGCCCATGGCCGAGAAGCAGGGCTGCAACGCATCGACGACCTCTTTGTCGCCTCCAACCATGATCGACAGGGCCGCGTTCTTGGCTCCGATGTCACCACCAGAGACCGGGGCATCGACGCTGAAGATCCCTTTCGCTTTTGCGGCCTCGGCAATCTCGACGGCCAATGAGGGCTCGCTGGTTGTCATATCCACGAGCACGTTGCCGGCTTTCGATCCCGCCAGCGCTCCGTTCTCGCCGAGCATCACTTCGCGGACATCGCTGGGAAATCCGACGATCGCGAAGATCACGTCGCTTTGCTGAGCGAGTGCTTTCGGAGAGTCGGCCCAACCGGCTCCGTTGCCGAGCAGCGGCTCGGCCTTGGCTTTCGTTCGCGAATAAACCGACACGACAAAGCCGGCGGCAAGCAGGTGCCCGGCCATGCTGTTGCCCATCACGCCGGTGCCAATCCAACCAATCTTCGTCTTGCCCGGAGCAATCACCGGAACCGTCATCGTTTCACCTGTTGTTGTCGCTCAAGTTCGTTTGTTCGTGGCGGACGCTGCCAGCGTCCCGACGCAAGCTGCGTCGGTTACGGGCGGGGCAGTGTATCGGCGAGATTTCGCCAACTCCACGAAGTCGCCTCACACGCAGCCCGCTTGCGGCGCAATGACGGCCCAACCACAATCCCGCGCGTCGGCGTAGTCCAGATGCCTATGTCCGGACGAAATTTGGTTCAATCCTTTGTGACCGGACGTGGGCGTCCGGTCTACGTCGAAAAATCACGGAGGCGGCATGTCTTTGGTGCTCGACAACCTCAAGAAGAGCTATCGCGAGCCGGGGGGCGGACGGATTCCGGTCCTGAATGTCGCTCGCTTCGAGCTAAAAACTTCCGAGCAAGTCGCGCTCATCGGCTCTAGCGGCGGAGGCAAGACAACGCTGCTCAACGTCATCGCTGGCATCACCACCCCCGACAGCGGTCGAGTCGTCATCGACAACATTGACGTCACCGCCCTCAACGAGCCCAGCCGCGATCGCTTCCGAGCCATGAAGATCGGCTTCGTCTTCCAGACATTCAACCTGCTCCCCGCTTTCACCGCGTTAGAGAACGTCCTGCTCGGCATGTGCTTCGCCGGCAAAGGGACGGATTCGCACCGAGCAACCGATCTGCTGACTCGCGTCGGCCTCGGCCACCGGCTGCATCACCGCCCGCCACAACTCTCCGTCGGTGAGCAACAGCGCGTCGCCGTCGCGCGAGCACTTGCCAATCATCCCTCGCTGCTGCTGGCCGACGAACCGACTGCCAGCGTCGATGTCGCAAATCAAAACACGATCCTCGAGTTGATTCGTGATGCCTGCAAAGAAAACAACGTCTCGTTGCTGCTAGTGACGCACTCCCCCGATGTTGCCGCTCGCTTCGGCCGCATCGAAAAACTCAGCGACTTCAATCAACCGTAGGTCAGGCTTTCTAGCCTGACCCGAATGCGCCTTCGACGCCAACCGTGGTACTGGTCAGCCTGGAAAGGCTGACCTACGAAATTGGACTCCGCATGAACCTTGTCACCATTGCCCTCAAAAGCATCAAGCAGAGGCTGCTCTCGTCCAGCTTGACTGCGCTCAGCGTTTCGCTCGGCGTGATGTTGATGGTCGCCGTGTTGATCATCAACAGCGTGGTCACCGAGCTGTTCAATCAGAAGAGCTTCGGCTTCAACCTGGTCGTCGGCCCCAAGGGGGGCGACATGAGCCTCGCGTTGAGCGCCATCTATCGCCTCGAGCGTTCCGGAGAACCGCTCCCGTACCTCTATTACAAAGAGCTGCAACAGCACCCGGCGGTTGAGAAAGCCGTGCCGATCACGATTGGCGATTTGACTGAAGAGGGCGAGTTCCCCATCGTCGGCACGATCCCGGAATACTTTGAACTCGATTACTCATATAAGAAGCCGTTCCAGGTCCGTGGCTCATTCATGAAGACGCCGTTTGACGCCGTCATCGGTTCGCGAGTCGCCGCCAAGAACGGCTGGGACATCGGCAGCGAGTTCAAGCTGACTCACGGCGGAGTCAAAGATCACGTTCACGAAGAAAAATTTCGCGTCGTCGGAGTGCTCAAGTCGACGGGGACTCCGAACGATCGGACGGCGTTCGTCAGCATCGCCGGCTTTTGGGGGATCTCGGAACACGAAAAGCCGCTGCAAGAGGCGATCAGTCGGCTCGAGAAATTCCGCTACACCGTGCCGCAATCGCTGCGTGATCAAGCTGAGAAAGAGAAGCAGCCCAAGAAGCCCGATGCTCACGGACACAATCATGCTGACCACGCCGAGTTGCTCGACGAACAGAAGGAAGTCACCGCGATCTTCCTTCGCACGAAAGGAGACACTGGCTTCGCCGCCATCCGCCTCGCGGGGGAGATCAATGAAGACGTCCGCGCCTTAGCGATCAATCCAGTTCCGGTCATGGGCCGGCTGATGAGCCTGATTGTCGGCAACATCCGATTGATGCTGATGGCGCTGACCAGTCTGATCATCGCCGTCTCGGCGGTGAGCATCTTCGTGAGCATCTACAACTCAATGTCCGACCGCCGCCGCGAGATCGGCATCATGCGAGCCTTGGGGGCTCGGCGCGAGACGGTCTTTGCGATCATCCTGGCCGAGTCCGCGTTGCTGTGTCTCGGCGGCGGTGTGATTGGACTACTGCTCGGCCACGGCCTCGTGGCGGTGGCTAGCCCGATCATCGAGTCACGCGCTGGGATTCTGATTAACCCTCTGACGTTTGAACCGGCGGAGCTGATTCTCTTCCCGGTGCTGCTGATCGTCGGCTCGCTGATCGGCTTCCTGCCGGGCCTCGCCGCGTACCGCACCGACGTCGCTGCCGCGCTGAGTGAGTGAGCGGCACGGCGCTAGCCGCCGGTGTTTCGCCGGGGATATCGTTTTCACGCGACCGGTGGCTAACGCCATTCCGCTCAAAGAAGCTCCATGCTTCACTTCAGGAAATCAGGCAGATAGCCGTCCCCGTCACCCACTGGCTGCGACCGACGTTGCTGTTCCGCCGCACGTTGAGCTTTCTCCGCATCACGCAGCGCTACATACGAGCCGCTCATCATGCGGTCCTCTTTGCCCGCACCGGCTGAGATCACGATCGCCGACTCGGTCAGCAATCGCTTGTCGGCCACGTTGATGCCGTAGCAACGTGTCTGACACAAACCGCAACCGACACACCTGTCGGGCAACACGACCGGAGCCAGGAATCCCGAATCCTCGATCGGGTTTCCCGCGGCATCGACTTCGGTACGCACGCGAGTGAACTCGATTGCGTGATAGCCGGCGTGATGGCACTCATCGACGCAAAGCTGACACGCTTCGCGACCGGCATGTGGCAGACACGTTTGTAGATTCAACTCGGCGAGTCCGATGTGGCAGACCTTCTTCTCTTCCAGAGGCAACGCGCGAATAGCCCCGGTCGGACAGACTTGGCCGCAGGCGTTGCAGCTTGATTCACAGCCGGCCCAGTCGGCGACGACGTGCGGAGTCCACAGCCCATCGAGCCCTTGTTGAAACCGTAGCGGATGCAGCACGTCGTTCGGGCACGCTTTGAAACACTCGCCGCAGCGAATGCACATTTGCAGGAATTGAGCCTCCGGCACGCTGCCCGGCGGCCGCACTGGTCGCCACACGTTGGGGTCATCCAGGTTCGCGCCCGAAACCTTTCCCGCCACGGCAAGGCCGAGACCACCAAGCACCCCGGAAGCGAGTCCCGCTCCGGTCGCGAGGAACCCGCGCCGGCCAATCGGCGTGTCACCTGTCGGCGGATCATTTGGCAGCTTGAGTTGCACGAGATTCCAGCGCTCAACGAACTTGATCGCCTGAGTCGGACAGACTCCACCACAAGTTTGACACAGCGTGCAGTCGGTCGTGCGTGTTAGAAAATCCGGCTTGATCGCATCGAACGGGCAGATCTCCACACACTTGTTGCAGTTGATGCAGGAGGTCTCGACCTTCCGTTCGGTGACTCGAAACAAGTTGCCCAACGAGAAGACCGCACCGCTCGGGCAAACATACCGGCACCAGAACCTCGGCTTGAGCAATCCCAACCCCAGCACGGCCGCGAACAACGCCAGCGACACGAAATGTCCGAGATGCACCGGCGGCACCAGATGCCAACCACGTTGAAAACCGGTTTGCCACGGCGAGACCGCGAATAACAACCCGCGCGTGATCACCGGAATCGCCGCGACGAATCCAGATACGAGCACTCCGCAGGCGGCGGCCACCAGCGTCGCCAGCAGCAGGTAATACTTGATGTGAACCCACCAGCCGTTGTCAGCAACTCGGAACCGTTTCACGCGCGAACCGATCGCCCAGTCAAACAAGTCGATCAACGTGCCGAGCGGGCAGAGATAGCCACAGAACCCGCGCGGAATGAAGACGCAAACAAGCATAATGATTCCGGCACTCGTCAGCGACCACACCCACGCTCGCGAAGCGAGCGCGGTCGAGAGGCTGACCAGCGGATCAATGACCAGAAAGAACTCGGCCGCGACTTTTTCTTTGCGACTCAAATCATCGGCATAGTGCGACGGCCAATGCTCGACATTCGCAGTCGGCCGCGCCGTGTACGGCCAGCAGACGTAGAAGAACAGCACAAGAAACGCGACGAAGCAAACGGCCTGCACGACACGCCGTACCGGCGACGAGAGCCAGGTCGGACCGAGACGACTCAGCCACCGCCGCACCGACCCGGCTTTGCTCTTCTTCACGAATGGCAGAAACAGGTCGAGTCGCATGAGAGGCATTTTCTCAGCCACAAAGAACACGAGAAGACACAAAGAAGTTGAATGACAGAAAGAAGCTTGTCGTAGTTACTCGTGTCTTCCAAATTCTTCGAGGTTTCTCTTTTGTGACCTTTCGTGTTCTTTGTGGCCATCAAAAAGATCATTTTCGGTTCACCAGCGCCTTCGCAGTCGCATTGATAATCGCCTCCGAGGTGATCGTCGCGTTGCTGGTGGTATCGACTCCCTTCACGCTTTGCTTGGCGATGAACTTCGCAGTCGTGTCGCTGATCGCCGAATAGAACTGCTTCTCGCGATGCTTGGTCACGGCGACATCAGCGATGCGGTTCGACTTCATCGTGACGGTGACTTCGACAGCGCCTTCATAACCCTGGCTGGCGGCGACATACTTGCCGTCGGGAACACGCTTCGGATCGAACAACTCAAACGCCTTGATCGCCGATACGTTGGCCTCGGCGCGATTGCGATTCTTCAGCAATCGGCCCGGAGGATTTTTCGCGGGAACCTCGATGCTCAAGACTTTCTGGTAGTAACCGAGCGCGTCTTGATAGCGTCCCGCCTGGCGACAAGCGTCGCCAGCGGCGAGAAAGTCGTAGCCCTGAGCGTCCTCGTCCGATAAGGCCATACGAATGGCTTTGTCCGTCTCACCCATGTCGCCAAGCAGTTTCGCCTGCGAAACACTGGGGGGCACTTTGGCGAGCAGCTTCAAGGCTTCGTCGCGACAGCCCAGCCGCCAGTAACACTCGGCCAGAATCACGGCCGACTGAGCGAACTCCTCCGGGTCTTTCTCAACGCCGACGGCTCGATACCAGAAGGCCGCCCGAGCGTAATCCTCCAGCAAGTCGTGATACATGTGGCACATCGTGAGCATGATCCGTTCCCGCTTTTCCGGGTCGTCCTTGTTCAGCGTCAGCAGGTGGTGCATCAATCGCACCCCTTCACGCCAACGGCCGGGATTGGGATTGATGATGTCCCAAACGTACTGGCCCACGTTCTTCTGATTGTTCCAACCACCTGCCGGCGGGCCTTCAGGCCACGACAGATCCAATGTCTGCGGGTAATTCAGCGGAGTCTCCTTGAACCACGTCGGCAGAGCTTTCCCCTCGCGTTCGATCAACGCATCCAGCTGCGCGCGAGTACGAACGACCCGAACCTTGCCCGACTCCTGTGCCGAGACAGCGACAGGCACCAGCACGATCAGAGACAACAAAATGAAATGATGAAGTTTCATGATCAGCCTGCAAAACACGGAAAACGGAATCACGGCTGTCGGCCAGCGGCCCACGGCTGCCGGCCGAATGCAGTTAGCCGTGATCCCGTTTTTCGATTTGAAAAAATCCTTGTGAACGCAACACACGCCCCTGTTTCAGCACCAACAGCGCATCAACATCAGGCAACGATTCCATCAGAGCCAGCGTGCGATCTGCCCCCAGCACCATCGCTGCGGTACTGAGCGCATCGGCCTGCATCGCGGTTGGTGCGGCGATGCTGACGCTGGCGAGTTCGCTCGGCGAATGCCCGGTGCGTGGATCGAAGATGTGATTCTTGGAGAAGTCTTCCGAGAACGCCGTTTCGTAATCGCCGGAGGTCGCGAGCGATCGCCCCTGCAAAGACGTGAGCGCGACAAACGCATCCGGCTCGCGCGGATGTTGCACTCCGACGGTCCAATCGTCCCCATCCGGCTTGCGGCCGAGACATCCAATTTCGCCAGAGTTCACCAGCGCATGTTCGACGCCATGATCGCGCAGCGTGGCGACTGCTCGATCAGCCGCGAAGCCTTGAGCAATCCCATTGAGCGTGATGGCCGTTGCTGGTGCTCGCAGACGAATTTGACCGCGAGAGACTTCGACCGCTCGCCAATCCACGGCCGAGCGAACGGAGACAATTTCGTTATCGGCCGGCAACCGATTTTGTTTCTGACAGTCGGCGAACAATTGCCAAAGCGGCTGCACCGTGATGTCGAACGCCCCCTCCGATTGCCGCGACGTCTGCTCGGCCATCGCCAGCACTGCCAGGAAATACGGATGCGGCTGATGAAGGATTCGCTCCCGATTCAAACGGCAGAGCTGACTCCGCGGCCGATACAAGCTCATCAACTGCTCGACGAGCTCCAGTTCTGCAAAGGCAGCATCGAGCGCTCGCTCGGCCCGGTCAGCCGGCAATCCCATGACCGTCATCGACACGTCAGAACCGAGCGCCCATGCCCGTCGTGTTACGGCAGCTTCGGACGGTGAGTTCTTCGCCCCGCTCAAAGCAAATCCGCCTGCCAAAGCCGCGGCACCTCTTCCCAGAGACAAGCTGAGAAACCTTCGACGATTAAGAGACATCGTGGAAACCTCCTCGACCGATTCAACCCGCTGACAGTGATCGCGGCCAGTGTAGTCGCGCTCATTTTCCTCTGCGAACACCGCCAGTGGCCAAGCCGAAATGGCAAGGTTGCGAAGCGAGTGACACGCCACAACAATGGGAGCCCCAAAATTCTCATCTCCCCGAGGAGTAGGTGTGACTTCCTTCCGAGGCCCAATGCTGCGTCCGACCACCGGGCCGCTTGCCAAAATTCCGATCTATGCCACTCACGCGGACCGCGACTCTCTGCGAGACGCTTGCCGTTTCAACGCCGAAGTCATGGACTTCCTGCGCCCGCACGTCCGGGCCGGCATCTCCACCGGCGAGATCGACCAACTGGCTTACGATTACACCATCCAGCACGGCCACACTCCGGCCTGCTTGGGCTACAACGGCTACCCCAACACCGTTTGCACCAGCGTCAACGAAGTCGTCTGCCACGGCATCCCCGACGACTACGTTTTGCGAGACGGCGACATCGTCAACATCGACCTGACCAGCATCGTCAACGGCTGGCACGGTGACTCCTCCGAAACATTCCTGATCGGCGAAGTCAGCCCGTCAACGAAACACCTCGTGCAAGCCGCGTTCGACTCCATGTGGATCGGCATCCACGCCATCAAACCGTTCGGCCGAGTTATCGACATCGGCCGAGCGATCTATCGCTTCGCTAAGGATCAGGGCTTCGAGATCGTCCGCGAATTCCAAGGCCACGGGGTCGGCCGCAGTTTCCATCAAGAGCCCGGAGTCCCGCACTTCCCTGATCTGCAATCCGGCAAAGCAGTCGTCCGCCCCGGCACCTGCCTGACAATCGAACCAATGCTCAACGAGGGCAATTGGAAAACCGAGATCGACAAATCAGACGGCTGGACCGTCCGCACTCAAGATCGCCGCCTCTCCGCGCAGTTTGAGCACACGATCTTGATGACCGAACGAGGCCCCGAAGTTCTCACGCTCACAAAGAACGGCCCTCAAGAAGGCCACAAATTCTGAGCTTCGATCTGCCATCCAGCACGGCGCGCCAGCGAGTGGTCGCTCACGAACAACCACTCGCTGGCGCGTCGTGCTAGGATCGCAAGCCATTTCTCCATGTTGAATCTTTGACTTACCGTCACACTTCGCAACCGTCGCTTGCTGACACTCACTCAACTACATATTCTCCCTCCCCTCACGCACCAGCCCAGGTGGCGGAATTGGCAGACGCACTAGCTTCAGGAGCTAGCGAGCGCAAGCTCATGGAGGTTCGAGTCCTCTCCTGGGCACTGGTAATTATTGCACTAAACTGCAAGGAACGGAAAGCCCCGGAAATCCCGGGGCTTTTTCGTTGGCACGCAGCGGACAAATGACCGGCTTTCCGTCCGGTTCGCGGATTTCAGTTCCCATCTGCGTC
>SXKJ01000307.1 GCA_005778115.1 Planctomyces sp.
GGCGGCGTCAGCCCCCCGCTGCATCGATCGCGGAACCGGGGGCTGACGCCGCCCCGCTCGCCTGGGGTTGTGAGGAATCACTGCGTCTCGAATCGTCGTCACCACGAAGATCACACTATGAAAATCGCTCTCTGGAGTCGCGGCTTGTTCGTGGCTGTGTCTTCGGTCTTACTGGTTCTCACCGCGTGCGCTTCCGGCCGAGCAGTCGCTGCCGAGTTCTCGCAACCGGACCCGGTCGCTCATCCCAACGTCTTTCTGTGGACCGACACCTGCAACGTCTGGGTGTTGCGTGAGGGCGACTCAGCATTGTTGATCGACTTGGGCGACGGCAGTGTGCTTGAGCAGTTGCCGAAGATCGGCGTGAAGCGGGTCGAGTGGGTGTTGTTGACTCATCATCATCGCGAGCAGTGTCAGGGTGCGCCGCGTTTGGCAGGTTCGGAGACGAAGATCGGCGCGCCGGCTGCCGAGCGGGCGTTGTTCGAGAAGCCGACGGACTTCCGCAAGATGCAGGTTCGCTTGCAGGACCCCTTCACGATTCACGGTGCGAGCTACGTCCGTCCGCCGATCCGACCGATTGCGATCGACCGAGCGTTCGAGAAGATGGACACGTTCCAATGGCGCGGCCACGAGTTCTGGTGCGATGTCGTATCTGCTGCGCACGAAGTCCGGCTGGCTGGCCTTCAGCGGCGACGTAATGCTTGAGGGAGCGAAGCTGCATACTTGGTTTGATTCGGAATGGGACTACGGTTTCGCGGCGGGAGTATGGGCGCTGGCGAACTCGGCCGGGCAAGTGGCGGGTTACGATCCGGAGTGGCTGTTGCCCTCGCATGGCCCGGCGATTCGGCGGCCGGCCAAACAGTTGGGCGAGTTTCAAGACAAGCTGCGGCGGTTTGAGAAGCTGTTGATTCGTGGCTATCCGGTTTCGACGTTCTCCGGCGCGGCGCAGGATCGGTTGTCGCGACCGACGAGGGTGCCGCATGTCTGGCAGGTCTCGCCGCACGTCTACAAGTTTCGCGGGCCGGATTATTACCCGAATTTTTATTTGATCATCGCGGACAGCGGCCGCGGGCTAGCGATTGATTGCGGACTCATTAAGCCAGAGGTCCTCGATCAAGCGATTGTCGGGATGCGCGAGCATCTGGGCCTGAAGTCGATCGACGCCATGATTCCGACGCACATGCACGGTGATCATTTCCTGCAAGGCCCGCACCTGCGCGAGAAATGGGGGACCGAACTGTGGGCACTCGACCGCATGGCCGACGTGTGCGAGCACCCCGAATGGTTCGACTATGCCGCTCCGATTCAGTCCTACGGCAAAGGGATCGACGGCGTGCGATTCAATCGACTGTTCAAGGACGGCGAGAAGCTGGACTGGGAGGGCTTCGATTTGACCATCGATTGGATGCCCGGCCAAACCGAGTTCGCGTTGTGCGTGCAGGGGGTGATCGATGGCAAGCGGATCGCTTTCACCGGCGACAATCTCTTTGGCGATTCGAGCGACCCGGCTCAAACCGGTCACGAAGCGATGGTCGCGCACAACAGCGCGATCTTCGAAGAGGGTTACATCGTTGGCTCCGAGTATCTGTCGCGCATCAAACCCGACCTGTTGCTCGGCGGGCATTCTTATGTGATGCCCGAACCGGCCGCGTTCATCGAACGATATCGCTGCTGGTCCTACGACATGCGCGACGCCTTCCGCGACCTGATCCGCGAAGAGGACTATCGCTACGGCTTTGATCCATTCTGGGTCCGCGCTCAACCGTACCGCTCGACGGTGCGTGCCGGTGAGTCGATTGAACTGACACTGCACGTCCGCAATTTCTTGAAGAAGGAACAAACTCAGCGGATCGAGATTCACGCTCCGCCCGGTCTGATCGTCGAGCCGGCAACGCTCGAACTCCGGCTCGCCGCCGAGTCTCTCAAGCAGGCTCGCTTCCGAGTGCGTGCCGCTCCGGACGCTCGCCCCGGCGTGCAACTCATCGCCTTCGACATCACTCGCGACGGCCACCGCTGCGGCGAACTGTTTGACGCGATTGTCGAAGTCCAAAAGTCCGCGCCCTGAACTCTTCCCGCTTTCGTGTTCATGTTCGAGGCCACTCCCAGGAGACCTTGATGCGACATCAATTCCTCGCGACGATCGTTGTGCTCTTCATGTTGATGGTTGGCGACGCATTCGCGGCGGATGCGCCGAAGCGAGTGTTGCTCGTCACCCACGCCGGTGGCTTCATGCACGATTCGTTGCTGACGGCCGAGAAGACGCTGAAGTCGTTGGGGCCGGAGCACGGCTTGCAGGTGACCTGCTGGCGATTCAGGGCCGATCCGGACGCTCGGATTAAGGTCAAACGCAAACAGGACGGTCAGGAAACTGAACTCGAAACGACCGCGCTGGAGGACTACAGCTTTCGGTTTCAGAAGATGATGAGCGAACCAGTCACTCGCCAGGAATGCGGACGCATCAATGCCGAGACGCTGAAGAAGTTTGATGTTGTCATGTTCTTCACGACTTCAACGTGGACCACGGAGCGCGGCAGCCATCCGCTCACGGAAAGCGAGCTGAAAGATTTACTCGCCTGGGTGAAGCAAGGGGGCGGATTTGTCGCGACGCATTGCGGCAGCGATACGCTCCACAACACGGCCTATGGCGAATTGGTGGGAGCAACCTTTGGCGGTCATCCGTGGGTGCAGAAAGTACGGCTGCGCGCGGAAGACCCGCAGCATCCGGCAGCGAAGGGTCTGTCGGACGGGAGCGAGATCTTCGATGAGATCTATCAGTTCGGAGCGATTCCGAATCATCCGTCCGCCGTGCCGCTGAAGGTGCAGCCCTTCAGCCGCGAGAAGCTGCACATCATTTTGAGCGTCGACAACAGCTCGTTCGACGTGACCAAAGGGAGCCGTGAGGATCAGGACTATCCGGTCGCCTGGTGCCAGCGATTTGGCCAAGGGCGGTCGTTCTACACGTCGCTGGGACATCACAAAGAGATTTGGACCGACCCGCGCTTTCATCAACATCTGCTAGGCGGGATGAAGTGGGTTTTGGGAGACGCCGTTGGCGATGCGACTCCGAGTGGTAAACGGGGACTGGGTAAAAAGTAGGGTGGGTCGAGTCATCGAGACCCACCAGAATTCTCGCGATCTATGGTGGGTCTCGATGACTCGACCCACCCTACGTTTGAAGAAAAGCCGGCCGTGGAGTGTCGGGCTGGATGATGGAGACGATCCGCCGGCAGCGATATCATCCCGCTCCGTCCGGCTCGCCTTGGTTATGAGTCGGCCCTCTCACGATCAGCAACTCAGGGAGACTCATCATGCAGAAGTGGGCGATTGGCGTGTTCGCATCCGTGGACGCGGGCTTGGGAGTGCATCTGGATGTCGCGAAGGAGTTGGGCATTCACGCCGTGCAGGTTCACACGCCGCACAAAGAGTCTCGCAACGCGGCCGCCGCAAATGCCTTCTTGCAGCGCTGCAAAGAGGCCGACATCACGATCACTTGCCTGTTCGGCGGCTTCGAGGGAGAGAGCTACGCCGATATTGCCACCACCGCTCGGACGGTCGGCTTGGTGCCAGAAGGAACGCGAGCCGCTCGCGCGGCGGAGATGACGGAGATCTCGGACTTCGCCAAGTTGCTCGGCTGCAACACGCTGGGAATGCACATCGGCTTTGTGCCGGAGAAAGGGAGCGCGAGCTACAACTCACTGATTGCAGTCACGCGCGATCTGCTCGATCACGTCAAAGCCAACGGCCAGAACATGCACCTGGAAACCGGACAGGAGACCGCCGACCATCTGCTCGAATTCATGCACGACGTCGGCCGCGACAACCTCTTCATCAACTTCGATCCGGCCAACATGATCCTGTACGGCACCGGCGATCCGATCGAAGCGCTGAAGAAGGTCGGTCACCTGGTCCGCAGCATCCATTGCAAGGACGCCAAGTGGGCCGCTCCCGACCAGCGCGGCAAGGGTTGGGGAACCGAAGTTGCGCTCGGCGACGGCGACGTTGGCATGGAAACCTATCTGCGGACGTTGCAGGCGGTCGGATATTCCGGGCCGCTGACCATCGAACGCGAGATCGCTCACGATCGCGAACGCCAGAAGGCGGACATCGGACAAGCGGTGCGTCTGCTGGAATCGCTGCGGGCCAAGTTGTTGGGGACGTAGCACAGGCGGCCCGCCTGTGCTTGAGGCAGCTCAGCGACAGGCGAGCCGCCTGTCCTACGAGTAATGCCGCGTTGACAGCCGCGGCGGTGTTCTGTTATCGGAGGAGACGAATCAGGGTGCTCGTGTCCTGTATGCGCTGAGGGGTGTCTTCGTGGCCGTTCATCAACAACCGTTTCAACTGCTGATCGCGGATGACGATGCTCAGTTCCGCGAGGTGTTGCGCGCTCTGCTGGAACCGTTCTTCAGACTCCTGGAAGCCTCTTCGGGTGAAGAGGCTCTGGAGATCGTCGAGGGCGAACGAGTCGATTTGCTGCTGCTCGACATGCACATGGACCGCCTCACCGGCATCGAGACCATCCAAATGGTCAAGATCATCATGCCGGTGACGCCGTGCATTCTGATTACCGCCGACGCGACCGAGGAACTGGTTCGCGAGGCCACCGACGCCGAAGCTTATTCCGTCTTGAAAAAGCCGGTTCGCAAAGCGGATCTGCTGCAAGCGGTGGATGCCGCGATGGTGGCCACCTATCGCAGTTCGCCGTTCCGTGCGGGACCACACGCCGTTTGACCGGTGGCTCGCCCGATTGACGTTCATCGGTTCAGACCGATAGAAAGTAGGGCGAACTCGGTTAGGAAGGCGCGACATGGCAGAGGTGACTTTCCAGATTCTTGAAGGGATGGAACGCGCCCGCGTTTTTGCGGACGTCAGCACGCCGTTCACGATTGGCCGCGAGGAAGACAACTCGATCCAACTCAACGACGAGCGAGTCAGTCGATTCCATCTCAAGATTCAGGAGGACGCCGGCAAGGTGATCCTCACCGATCTGGAAAGCACCAACGGTTCGCGAGTCAACGGCGTCCCCACCACGATGCGAGTCCTGCAAGTCGGCGATCTGGTGTCGATCGGCCGCTGCTTGCTGGTCTATGGAAATCCTCGTGAGATCGGCGCGCGATTCCGATCCTCGCAGTCACCTCCGTTGAAGAGGCTGCAAGAAGTCATCGACGGCTCGCATCCCGATGAGGATTCGGAGTACGTCGAGCCGAGCGGCACGGTCGATCCCGGTTCGGCTCATCCCTCCGACTGGAGCGACATGCTGGACTCCGCCGGCCTGGAGCTGGCCTCTGCCACACCACCGGTCCCCGACACATTCCGGCTGGCTCAACGCGCACAACTGGCCGACTTAGTCGCGTTCATTCATCAACAGATCGTTGTCTTCCTGCAATCTGGCCGCGAGCTGCAAGCCAATGACCCTTCCGGGCAGCGAACTGTCAGCGGCTCCGACTGGCAACAGCTCATCAGGTTGGAAATGCAGCTCGCGCGGATGATCCGCGAAGTCAGCGATCCTGACTGACGGCCACGTCCGATCTCAACCGCCGCGGCGCGACAGACCACACGCCTCGCGCGCTCGATTGAGCACTTCTTGGGCTTTGACTCGCGCCCGCTTGGCTCCAGCCTGCAAGACCTCTTCCACGTTGTTTGCATTCGCCGCCAACTTCTCGCGCCGCTCTCTTGCCGGTCCGAAGAAAGCGTCCGCCGCTTCAAACAGTGCCTGTTTGGCCTCGCCGTAGCCCATGCCTCCCGCCCGATATCGAGCCGCCAACACCGTCTGTTGTGCTTCCGTTGCGAACAATTTGTAGAGCGTAAAGACCGCGCAGGTTTCCGGATTCTTCGGAGACTCGACGGGAGTTGAATCAGTTTGGATTGAATTGATTTTCTTGCGGAGCTTCTTCGCGTCTTCGAACAACTCGATCGTGTTGTCTTGGCTCTTGGACATCTTCTCGCCGTTGAGACCGACGACCTTCGCGGTATCTGCCATAACGCGAGCGTCCGGAAGCACAAATACGTCCCGCTGGTACGTCAGATTGAATTTGACGGCCAGGTCGCGAGTCACCTCGACGTGCTGCACTTGATCGACTCCGACCGGAACTACGTTGGAGTCGTACAGCAGAAGGTCCGCCGCCATCAGCACCGGGTACGAGAACAACCCCGCATCCGCCGACTTTGCCTTTCCCTTCGCAACTTTGTCTTTGTAGGCATGACACTTTTCGAGCAAACTCATCGGCGTCAGCGTCGTCAGCAGCCACATCAATTCGGTGACTTCAGGGATATCCGACTGCCGAAACAGCGTCGCCTTGGCGGGATCAAGCCCCAGTGCCAACAGATCGAGAGCCGCGTCGCGCGTGTAGCCTCGCAGAGTCGCTGCGTCGCGGATCGTGGTCAGCGCGTGCAGGTCGGCAATGAAATAAAACGCCTGCTCGTTGTCCTGCAATGCGATGTACTGCCGGATCGCTCCGAAGTAATTGCCCCAGTGAAACCGGCCCGTCGGCTGAATGCCGGAAAGAACTCGCATGACTGATCCTCACTTCTGGCAACCGCTTCGATTCGGAAATTGCAATGTCCCGATCAGTTCGGTCACTCGCTGGCAGCCCTGAGATTTCACCACCTCGGCCAATTGATCAACCAGCCGCGAGGCCAACGTCGGATCGTAGAAATTCGCGGTCCCGATCTGCACGGCGGTCGCACCCGTGACGAGAAACTCCATGACATCGTCGATCGACTGAATCCCGCCGACTCCGATGATTGGCACCTTTACCGCTTGCGACACTTGATGCACGATCCGCAACGCCAGCGGCTTGATCGCCGGGCCGCTCAGTCCGCCGAGCACATTGCCGAGAATCGGCTTTCGCTTTTTCCAATCAACGGCCATGCCCTGAAACGTGTTGACCAGCGTGACCGCATCGGCCCCGGCCTCGGCGGCAGCGGCGGCGATGTCCACCACGCGAGTCACGTTGGGAGTCAGCTTCGCGATCACGGGCAGATCGCAAACGGCTCGAACTTCCGAGACCACCTGCGACGTCAGTTTGGGTTCCGTGGCGAAGTCGACTCCACCGCTGACATTCGGGCACGAGATGTTGAGCTCCACCGCCGCGATCTCTTTGAACGGGTTCAATCGCTTCGCCATCTGGCCGAACTCGGCAATGTCGTGCCCAGCGATGTTGACGATGATCGCCGTCCCCAAGCCAAGCAGATAGCTCAGATGCTTCTCAAGGAACGCCTCGATGCCGTCATTATCGAGGCCAATCGAGTTCAGCAAACCAGACGAGGTTTCGACCGTTCGCGGAGGCGGGTTGCCCATGCGCGGCAATGGCGTCACGGTCTTTGGAACGATGCCGCCAAGTCGAGCAAACTCGGCAAACGACTGCATCTCGCGCGCATACCCGAACGTTCCTGAAGCAACCAGGATCGGATTGCGCAAGCGGAGCCGGTTCAGAGTGACTTCGAGTGGGTTCACGCAGCGAAATTTAGTGGTGAACCCAGTTCACGACCAGCAAGCCACCATCAGCCGGAACGCACTCGCGTCCAGTTTGTCGTTAGCTCTTGGGGTCGAACCGGACGCGAGTGCGTTCCGGCTGATTGATTCGTCGCCGACATGCGTCAGATCACGCCGCCGTGGGTACGGTAGGGCGTCTCCGTGTCGGGAATATCGAGGAACCAAATGCGTTCCCAGATCTCGTTGATCATCCGGAGGTTTTCGGACATGTAGACCAACTGCCGGGCACGGACGGATCGCTCGGCCGAGTAAATCGGGACGATGCATCCAACATGCAGTGCGGTGGTGGCCAGCAGCAGGCCGAGACAGACGAGTTTTCGCATGATGTCCTCCCTGACATCGAGTATGGGCGAAGGAACCGACGGGCGACGTGTTTGGCGGGGCAATCCGTTAAGGGGCTGACGTTGGTGGGGTATTGGAGGGGGGGGCTTCACCGCGAGCCTTTGCAGCTTCAGCCAGTTCCAGCATCCGGACCTTTTCTTCCATCTCTTTACCGGGCTTGAACGTGACGACGTACTTCTCAGCCACGTCCACCCGTTCTCCCGTTCGTGGATTGCGAGCCTTACGGGCCGCTCGTTTTTTGACCTCAAAGACTCCAAAATTCCGAAGCTCGATCCGGCGTTCTTCGACCAAAGTATCCACAATGGCGTCGAACGTTTGCTGGACGATTTCCTTCGTCTTCAACTGGGTGAGACCAATTTTGTCCGAGATTGTCTTGACGATCTCTTTCTTGGTCACGACGGAAGTCTCCTAGCTCAGAGTCACCGATCCGCGGCGGATGTTACAGCCCTTGAACGGGTCGCAACGGTATTCACAAACTCGATTTAGTGTCAAGTCGCGGATTGGAACTCATCGTCAGGAGGCTCCTCGGCTGTAGCCCGAATGAGCAGTGCCGAGAACTCCCTCATCCCTTTCGGCCTTTTCTGATCGTCAACTTCAATCCAATCAACAAAATCGGCAAAGTTTGACTCTTTGATCCAGCCGACCCAGAAGCTCTACAGCTCCAACTGGCTGGCTTGGGGCTCGATCACCTCCAGCGGGATCAGCGGCCCCTGACCCGCTCCGGGACAGGTCTGCCGCATCTTGTCCCAGGCATCTTGGCTGCGCAAGTTGCTGCGCCAAAAGGGCCAGGTCCGGCACTGAGTCGGGCGGGCGGAGTAAATCGTGCAGCGTCGAGTCGCCGGATCGAGAAACGTGCAGTCCCCGTTGGCGAACTCGGTCAGGGAGAGATTGGCTCCGACCAGCCGGGTGTGAAAGATCTTGATCTCGCCGACAGACTGTTTCCGGAACTCCGCGATCTGAGCGATCTCGCTCTCCGAGACCCAAACGTAGCCGGCAGGCCCGGTGCAGCAATTTCCACATCCGGTGCAGCTAAACTGCAGCCCGTCTTTGTACCAAGGTTCGTCGCTCATGCGAGGCAGTCTACGGAGGGGGACATAGTGACTCAATCAGTCGGCGGAATCGTCCTTTGCGGCGGCCAAAGTTCCCGCATGGGGCGACCCAAATTGACGCTCCCGTTTGGCGACGAACTGATGCTGCCACGGATCGTGCGAATTCTTCGCTCGGTCGTCAGCCCTGTCGTCGTCGTCGCCAGCCCAACCCAAGAAGTCCCCTCCTTGCCGGACGGCGTGCGAGTCGTCCGAGACGAACAAGAGCATCTTGGTCCATTAGCCGGTATCGAGATCGGCCTCCGATCGCTTCTCGGAGTGGTTGAAGCAGCCTATGTCTCATCGTGTGATGTCCCGCTACTTCGGCCAGAGTTCATCTTCGAAATGATCCGCCGATTGGAAACTCACGAACTGGCAGTCCCGCGAGAGAGCAAGTTTCATCACCCGTTAGCGGCGGTCTATCGCACGTCCTTGGCCGAGCGTGCCCACCAGCTTGTCGCCGAACAAAGACTGCGACCGTTGTTCTTAATACAGTCTTCCGACGCGATCGAAGTTCCCGTCGAGGAATTGATGAATGTGGACCCGCAGCTCCATTCGCTGCGCAATCTGAACCATCTGGAGGACTATGAAGAGGCACTGCGGTTATACCTCGCGTGGTCTCGATGAGACGTTTCGTTTAACCCGGAGCCAACGGCGACGGCCCGATTCCCTGAATCCACGCCGTCGCCGTTGGCTCCGGGTTAAACGACGCATCGAAGGCGGCGTGGGGTATAGCAGGTTTAATTGAGCAAGGACCAAGTGACGAACAATCGATGCAATCTTGGTCGGTCGCCAATAAAGCAGGCGAGCGGGGCGGCGTCAGCTCCCCGGTACGTCGGGAATGAACTGGGGGCTGACAATGCCCAGCTCGCCAAGAAGTCTCTGGGGTGACCGTGCGGGGCATAATGAGCGCTGCGACTCCGCACCGGCGTGGCTTGCTTGCATCGGAATTCGCCCTCCCTAAGATGTCGCCCCTTCACTTAGCCGAAGTGGCGGAATGGCAGACGCGCGGGATTCAAAATCCCGTATCCTTTACCGGGTGTGTGGGTTCGACTCCCACCTTCGGCACTCATCGCAGGCGTGATCACGGACTCGCAATCGTGCTCAGAACCCCGGTTTGTCCGGGGTTTTCGCGTTTCTGGCGGAGGATGTTCGGCAGCGCAGTTCACATCGGACGAATTCGCAGCCGTTGTCAGGGCTTCTCCACAGTTCTCAGGTTTATGGGCAAGTGAAATCGTCGGCGCCAGTCGCCTTCATCGTCTCACGTTCCCGACCAGATTGGTTCCGCGTTGGGGATCGCTTCACGATGCCCGTGGGAAGTCTACTTTCGACCCGCGTCGAACTTCAGAGCGATCGGCGCGGAGTCTCGCTGGCATTGGCCGCAGCAACTTATTCACGTCAAAGCCACGTTGCTTCAAGATCGCCGCCGCGTTCGCGCGAATGAATTGGCACTGGTCGAAGTTGTTCGGATCGCTGTTTCTCGGCCTTCGTCAGTCCGACGCTTTGTGCCTTGTCGTTGAGGTGGTCCAACTCTGGTGAGCGAATGCTGAGAGGGCGTGTGGGAAGATAAGAGTTCTGGACAAGGAAGTCGTGCCCGGTTTACGAGTCCGTTGGTTTGACCATCAACCTGAAGCGGAGGATTGGCATGGATGCCCAGGAACAAAGCCGAAAGCCCTCTCCGAGTGATTTGTCGGAGTCACA
>SXKJ01000308.1 GCA_005778115.1 Planctomyces sp.
TGCACCTGGGCGTCCTCTGACGAACCAAAACACCATCGAAACCGAATTTCCAGAGACCTCAAACCACCCGGCCCCCGTTTCTGACCAGGAATCGAGACCAACGACGGCAACAATCCCGTTGCCAAAATCCAACACGAACTAGACCAAAAAACCCCGCAGCAAAAAACCGCTGCCGGGAAAAATGATCCGAATCCACTTTCAGAAAAAACTCACAGCCTCGAAGCGTCAGTCTTGAAATTGCGCATTTCGACAGTCGCGAAGCGACGGCGGTAGGTAGCCGTGGGCGTCAGCCCACGGAAACCGGGTTTGCGGTCGCGTTGATCCGCGAAGCGGCGACAGCATTCTGTGTGACAACAACTTGCTGTCGCCGCTTCGCGGCTCACAGTGGAATTCCAAAAAGTTCTCTGCGGGCTAACGCCCGCAGCTCTCTGCTGACGTCGCTTCGCGACTGAATAGCGCGAATTCAAAATGGGTCAGCAAGGGCGGGCATTCCTCCGATTTTAATCGCTCTCACGCCGTCGCTCTCGCCGAGGCATTGGGGCACATGTGCGTCGTGCGCCCGCCACGCCGCCACGCGAAATCTGCCGAAATCGAATTGACACGATTTTGCGTTTCGGTCTATCAATCGCCCGCTGACTTGGCATCTGCTCAATTCAGCGTCCCATCTGCCCTCTCCCTTCCGCCCGTTCAGGGTTTCCCCTCCTAGTCGTGTGCCGAAAATGATTTCGTCGCGCGATCGCCTCTCGTCCACACCTACCCGACTTGAGTCAGCCTCCCTGCGCTCCCTTCGTGACGGCATTCGCCTGTCGAACCCTTCGTCTATTTTTTCAGGGACCATGCCATGTACTCCAGCCCCCTTCGTCCCGACTTCTCCTCCACGACGGCCGTCGCCGGTCGACTCCCCGCCACGCCGCGCGTTTTGCTGTGCGTTTGCAATCCGACGGTTCGCACTGCGATCGAACAGGCGGCGGGAACAATCCTCTCCGCCGAATCTAATCGTCCGCTCGATCAAGTCGCCTCGCTGCTGCTTCGCGAGCCAACTTCGCTGGTCATCATTGATGACGAGACCTTGCACTCTGCCGCCAATTCCGACAGCGGCTCGCGACCGATCCGCGACTTCTCCGCCGCACTGCTGGGTAACAGTGGATGCACACAGTTGCTGCTGATTTCCGCCGCGAACGACAGCCATTCGCTCCCGGTCGGGCTGCGTTCCGAAGACATCGCCACGCGGCTGACCATGCTCGATCATCACGATTTCTCCACCTCGGCGCTGAAGTCGATTATCGCAATGGCCATTCGCCACGCGGAATCGCAACGATCACAGCAACAAGCCGCACATCCGCAATCGCTGTCGCAAACGAATTCCCTGCGAGAGGTGCTCGGCGGCAGTCCGCGCATGTTGAAATTGTTCGAGTCCATCGACGCCGCCGCCGCATGCGACACGCCCGTCCTGATCTGCGGTGAACCCGGCACGGGCACGAGCTTGCTGGCTAATGCGATTCACGACGCCTGCACGCGATCGGCTCTGCCGTTCGTCCGCGTTCACAGCCGCTCGCTGACGATGGAACAACTCAACGACCTGCTCTGTATTGACGTCTGTGATGCCGAAGTCGCCACGCTCTCGATCGACACACCGACTCGCCCTGCGGGTGGGACGCTGTTTCTCGATGAGTTCGATGAATTCCCTGTCGCGTTGCAGAAGCCGCTCTGTCGATTCGTCGCTCGCCAGCAAGAACTGGCCGATGGCTCGCAAGGCCGGCATCGCTCGATCGTCCGCATCATCGCGGCGACGCATCAGAACTTTGATATCCCGACTCGGCAAACGCTCGGTCTGGAAATTCTTGTTCGCGGCTTGAACGCCGAACGGCTCCTGGTGCCCCCCGTTCGCGAACGTCCCGACGACATCGCTCCGCTGGCCGAGCAATTCTTCATCCGCTGGGCGCTCCAGGAAGATCAACCCCGTCCGCGTTTGACCCGCAACGCGCTGGAGGCCCTCAAAGAGCACCTCTGGCCCGGAAATCTCTGCGAGCTTTACACGGTCTTGCGCAACACTGCGATCCTCGCCAAAGGAAACGACATCACTGCCGATATGCTCCGGCCGTGGCTCGCTAAGGCGGAGATCATCGAAGGGAACGAGATCCCCCGCATGACGCTCGCTGACATGGAACGACAGCTCATCGAAACCACGTTTACACGCTGCGGCGGCAATCGCGAGAAGACCGCCAGCTCGTTGGACATCGGCCTCCGCACCCTCTCCGGCAAGCTCCGCGAATACGGCTACCCCCCGCGCGGCGGGCCGGGATCGAATCTCCGAGCGGCGTAGGATGGGCGCTCTTGCCCGTCCCTGAAAACTAGACGGGCAAGAGTGCCCGTCCCTACCAACTGGCCGTCACGGACGACGGCTGCACCCGACCAGCCCACAGGGCAGCGCGTTCATGGATGAATTGCGACGACACGCGGCCCCACTCGTTGATCGTTGGCAGCGACTCGCTCGCGGCCAACGCATCGCGATGGTGTCCGTGCTCATCGTCAGCGCGGTCGGGTTTTGCTTTTTGCTGAACCACTCGTCCGAAACTTGGCAGCCCATCGCCGATGGCCGCGAGTTCAATTCCACGGAACTCGCCGCCATTCAATCCGCCTGGCGACAAGCCGGCCTCAGATCGTTTCGCCGCGACGCTCGCAAGTTGCTCGTTCCATCGGCTGACATCGCTCGCTACACCGCCGCGCTTCCAAAGTCGCAGCGTGAAGACAACGACTCCAGTGTCGACCGAGGCTCGTCGATCGCGAAAGCCAACCTCTTCTCCAGCCACGAGCAGCTTGAGCAGATCAAAGACAACGATCTGCGAGCCACCTTGCGACGCCTTTTGAAGGCCATCCCATCCATCGCCGACGCCGATGTGAATTGGGCACGGGGCAAGGGACGCTCCGCTTTCGCCAGCCGCTCCAAAGTCACCGCCACCATTATCGTCCTGCCACGAGACGGTCACGACCTCGCCCCCGAACTCGCACAGTCACTTCGTTCCGCCGTCGCTGGCATGATCCCGGATCTCAGCGCGGACGACATCGTCGTGCTTGATCAATCCACCGGCCTCACGGTCACGGACGACTCCGAGCAACTGATCGCCGAACAACGCCGCCGCCAACAGGAACGACTCGCCCGACAACTCGAATCACGAATCGCCGCCGCGCTGGCGAGCTTTCCCAATGCGGCCGTGCAAGCCAAGCTGGCTGAGCCGCACATCGCCAAGACGTTTCACGTCACGGCAAAGCCAACATTCGGATCGACAGTCGATTGGGCGACGGAGACCCCGATCAATCTCGTCGAGTTCTCGCCTCGAACCACCGCAGACTCCAATGACCAATCGCTGTCACCGACTGTCGACTCCGCGTGGCACATCAGCGTTCAGATTCCACAAACCTCGTTCGATGCCAACGTCGCCCAACAATTGCTGTCCACCGAACATCACGGCAGGCCGTTCGAGGAAATCTGCGATGAGGCATACGCAAATCTGCGCCAACTTGTGCAGAGCCAATTGCCGCCTAATGCGACACTGGCAGAGTTGTCGATCGAACCTCGCACGGTCGACACAGCGACAACTCCGCCGGCGACGGTTTTCGCCGCTTGGCCACACATCGCTTGCGGATTCCTTGCCGTACTGTGCCTCTCGATTGCGTCCCGTCGTCGGTCAGCGAAAGACGTCTCACTTCCCGTCAATCGTCCGATCGAAAACTCGATATCGACCGCCGACTCCCACAGCGAACCAACCCCAGTCGCACAGGAAGCTGCGAGCACCCTCATCGAAACACCAACTCGAATCGACCAACCGCTCACGGACCTGGCTCGCCTGCAACAACTCGATCCACAATCGCTCGCCGACGCACTACGGCAAGAGCGTCCGCAAGCTATCGCAGTGCTGCTGACTCGCTTCTCGACACGGCTGGCCTCCGGGTGTCTGTCGCGACTCGACGCCTCCTTACAGACCGACGTGATTCGCCGCCTCAAGTCGCTCGGCGAAGTCCCCGACGAGTTGGTTTCCGAAATCGCTCACTCCGTCTGCCAACGGATGAATCCCACTCCTGAGCCAATCCTCCACCAGCCCACCAACCGGATCGCCCATCTGCTCCCTGAATCACCGACGCAGAGGGTCTTCGCATGACCAACTCTACACGGCTTCTCAAAGCCAACACGGATACCCCACCGGCTCGCCGAGTCATCCTCAATGATCTCGTGGTGCCAAGACCTTCGCGATTCGCGGCATCTGACTTCGAGCCGTTGTCATTACCAGCGGTCGAGTCACACGTCACTGAATCACGACGAGTCGATCCTCGCGTGCAATCCGCCCTCACCGCCCTCCAAGCAGCCACCGAACAATTGCACGCTCAACGCGACCGCTGGCTCGACCAGTGCCAGGCCGAAACGGTCCGCCTCGGAGTGGCCATCGCGGAACGCCTGCTCCGTCGCACATTGGCCACTCACCCGGAAGCCGTGATCGACTTGGTTCGCTCCGCCCTCGAATGGTCCGTCGGCGCGGATCGTCTGAGCGTCCGCCTCCACCCTGCCGACGCTGAGCTAGTCACATCAGCCGCTGCCTCTCTGCAAGCCGAGACCTGTGCAACGCTCGAATTCGTCGCCGACGAATCACTCGCCCGCGGCGACTGTGTCGTCGACACCCCGAACGGACTGATCGATGCGCGACAAGAAGTTCTCGCACAACGCATCGCCGACGAACTCCTCATGCAATGACCGCCATGTCTTCATTCCTCTGGCCCCATTCCTCTGGCCAGACGAATGGGGCCAGAGGAATAAAGACATGCTCGCGTTCGCCGAACGAGTCTCAGGAATCATCCCCGTCGGACTCACCGGCCGAGTCACCAGACTGAGCGGCCTGACCATCGCCGCCACAGATCTGCCCGCGCCGATCGGCGCACTGTGCCGAGTCCATCGCGGCCCACAACAACTCGCCGAAGCCGAAGTCGTCGGCTTTCGCGACCAGGAAACGCTTCTCCTACCGCTCGGCGAAATAACCGGCCTGCGTCGTGGTGATTCGGTCTCGCTGAGAAACTCCGCACCACAAGTTCGCGTCGGCGAGCAGATGCTCGGCCGAGTCTTCAACGCGTGCGGCGAGATTCTCGACGACGGCGACAAACCGGCGCTTCCATATCGCCGCTCGTTGTACGGCGCACCGCCCGCTTCGATGAGTCGGCCTCGAATCTCTGAACCGCTCGGCACCGGCATCCGCGCGATCGACGCGCTGCTCACCTGCGGCAAGGGCCAGCGAGTCGGCCTCTTCGCCGGTAGCGGCGTTGGCAAGAGCACACTGCTCGGCCAGATCGCGAGAGGTAGCCAAGCGGACGTCAACGTCGTCGTGCTCGTCGGCGAACGAGGCCGCGAGGTGCGAGAATTCCTCGAAAAGTCACTTGGCCCCGACGGCCTGAAGCGGAGTGTCGTCATCGTCGCCACCGGCGACGAATCGCCAACGCTCCGCCTGCGAGCCGCTCACTTCGGCACAACCGTCGCCGAGTTCTTCCGCGATCAAGGCCGCGATGTTCTGCTGCTGGTCGATTCGCTCACTCGTTTCGCACACGCTCAACGCGAAGTCGGCTTCGCCGCCGGCGAGCCGCCCGCTGCTCGCGGTTTCCCTCCCAGCGTCTTCAGCGTTTTGCCAAAGCTCGTCGAACGGACGGGCTATTCGGAGTCAGGCAGCATCACCGGCCTCTACACGGTTCTCGTTGACGGCGACGACTTCAACGAACCAATCGCGGACGCTGTTCGCGGACTGCTCGACGGCCACTGGGTCTTGTCGCGACGTCTCGCTGAGCAAGCTCATTGGCCAGCCCTCGACGTTCTCGCCAGCATCAGTCGCGTGATGCCCGACGTCACTTCGCCTCAGCATCGAGCCACCGCCGACCAGTTCAAACGAGTTCTCGCCGCGTATCGACATCACGAAGACATGATCTCGGTGGGAGCCTACCAATCCGGCTCGCATCCGCTGGTCGATGCCGCCATCCGCGAGCGGCTACGCTGGACTGAGTTTCTTCAGCAACCGCTCGACCAGCCGGCAACACTTCCAGACACACTCGCTTGGCTGCGGCAGCTTGCCGGCCAACTCTCCTGAGAAGTCCGATTGGAAACTGAGAGATGTCGTCATTACAGAATTGGTTGGCCACTTTGCAGCGCATTCGCGAGTACCACCGCGACACCGCGATGCAATCGCTCGCAAAGAGCCTGCGAACCGCCGCGCAAATCCACGACAGGACTGCCAGCGTTGAGGCCATGATCTCCAGCTTGGGACAAGCTCAGCAGCAAAATCGCCGAGCCGAACGGCTGGATGCAGAACGAATGCGACAGACTCGCCAAGACCGTGATGAGTTACGGTCGCAGCGAGCCGACCTTAAACTCGAACAAGTCGCCGCCGACTCGGTTGTCAGACAGGCTCAAGCCACCGCGGCAGCAAAAAAAGCTGAGGCCGACGTCTTAGATCGCCTGCGAGATCGACTTGATTCCGCACACCGGCAAGCACAACGACGACGGAATGAGCAATCTCCACTGGATGTCGCCGTTTCGCTTTGCAATGGCGGGTGTTCCGGCTAGATTCCCGCACCCATTCAACGACCACGACCTTAAAATTGAGGAAATGACATGGCCAAGAACAATCGCAAGATCACCAAGGCGAACCACGGGAAGCGCCCCTGCAGCGGGCACACCCGCCGCAAACTGCGCGGCAAGCCGAAGCTGTAAGCGTCCCAAATCGTTCGATCGTCTACGAAAAAACCCGACCCAGAATTGCTTCTGGGCCGGGTTTTTGATTTGGAACTCAATCGATCCCCGAGCAGTCAGCCACATCGCTCCGCGTAGATGCCTGCGGTGTTTAGTGGTGATGATGATGGCGACCGCTTCCGTAGCCACGATATCCGCCGTAGTTGTAGCCTCGGTAGCCGGATCCAATCGAGATGCTCAGCCCCGGTCGGCTGTACGAGAAACCGGACGACGGATAGGCATAGCCAAAGCTATTCACTGGGACGTAGCTATAGGAGTAAACGGGAGCGTAGTAGCTCGGCCCGTAGCTGTAGCCGCGATAGTAGCTACCTCCGCCAAAACCAGAACCACAGCGGTGATCAGCCTTCGCTTCGGAAGTCGCCCCAACCATCAACGCACCGACCGCCAACATCGCAAGTAGAATCAACTTTCTCATGGCCAGACTCCTTTGAATTTGCAGAACGACGGAGGGAATTGGTTTGAGTGTTCCGGGAAGTCCGTTCGTTTGTGTCTGCTCGAAGGATACTGTTACGCAGACACAGTGCCAAGACTCTAAATTTTTTGACGATGCGGAGCCCCTCCGCAGTGAGCGGCAGTTTCCGCCCGAAATCACGAAACCGATCGGTCAAAAGCACGACTCGCACCGCGAATGTCACTTGGCCGCAACTTGCGCTGACATCCAAGAGCTTCAACGGTCATCCCCCTGATGACGACTTCAGCGGCAAGCCGCGCAAGAACTCAGATCACTCAGCGAAAGACTCACCGTTTGCGTAGAATCTGTCACACGGCTTGATCGACTCGATACGGAAAACCAACCGATCAGGACGTGCCCCCCAATGACCGAGGACCAGTCATGTTTTACTTCGATCCGCTCTACTTCGTGTTTGCCGCCCCCGCGATCGTCTTGATGATGTGGGCGCAGTGGCGAGTCAGATCCGCCTACCAACATGGCATGCAAGTCTACGCGCCGCTCAGCGGAGCGGCCGCTGCGCGACACATCCTCGACAACTCCGGCTGCCACGACGTGGGTGTGGAAGTCGCCAGCGGTTGGTTGTCGGACCACTACGACCCCAGCTCGCGAGTGTTGCGGCTCAGCCCAGAGGTCTACGAAAGTCACACCGCCACCGCCGTCGGCATCGCCGCCCACGAAGCCGGCCACGCGATTCAACACGCGAACCATTACGCACCGCTCGTCGTCAGAAATGCCGCTGTGCCGGCCGCTCAGTTCGGCGGGACCGCCTTCTCGATTCTGCTCATCCTGGGATTCGTCATGGGCAGCCCGAAACTTATTTTGATCGGGATTGCCGCCTTTGCACTCACGGTCGTCTTTCAGCTCATCAACCTGCCGGTCGAGTTCGATGCCAGCAACCGAGCCAAACGGCTGCTCGGTCAACTCAACATCGTTGACGCCGACGGTGCGCTGGCCGTGCGAAACGTTCTCAACGCCGCCGGCTGGACCTACGTCGCAGCGACTCTGCAATCCATTCTCACGCTGGCGTACTATCTCTTCCGATTCAGCGGAGCCATGAACTCACGCGACGAATAACTCTCTCAGAGGCCATTCGAGAACCGGTTTCTGGAGTGAGCCGCAAGGCGCTAGCCGCGGGTTTTGAACGAATCCCGAACCCGCGGCTAGCGCCTTGCGGCTCACAAAGACGGTTCTTAGAGAGCCTCTCACTTCCGACCACCGACGACCGCACAATGCACGAGCGTCGGCGTGATCGGTAGCAACGTCAGCCCCGCTTCGACGAGCCACGCTTGGAACTCACGAGCCGAATACGCTCGGCCTTCGGTCAGCGAGAACAAAGACGCCGAATACAACGCGATCGGCAGCGGGCCGCTGTGGTCATCGTTCAGCAAGACATCGTGGATCAACAATCGTCCGCCCGGCGTCAGCGCGGCCGCACAGCGTGCGACTAATGCTCGACACTCCGGCTCATCCCAATCGTGGAGGATGTTCGACAAGAGCACCACATCCGCCTGCGGCACCGGATCGACAAACATGTCGCCGGGAACACAGTCGAGCCGATCCGCCACACCGTACTGCTCGGCCATCTCACGAGCGATTTTCAATACCTCCGGCCGATCCCACACGATCGCTCGCAACGCTGGATGCCGCCGCAACCACGCAATGCTGTAGATCCCCGAACCGCCACCGACATCCAACAGAGTCGTCACGCCTTCGAGCAGCACACGCTCGGCCAACACTGACGCGACATTTTTCGCTCGGCCAGCCAAAGACAATGTGAGGAATCGCGCAGAGGCTTCCGCTTCCATCGCCGATTCGGTTCCCTCGCGATAGATGAACGCCGTCCCTTGCTCCTTGTCCGCCGCTCCCGCCGGACGATTTGTTTTGAGCCGCTCGATCATCTCATGCACGCCGGGACTGCTGCCGGCTAGGGCCACATACCCGCTGACATCGAACTCCGAACGAGTCAGCAAGTGCTCGCGGCTGAGCGAAGTCAGCGTCAACCGGCCTCCGGCCTCCGTCGTGATCAGCCCCATCGCTCGTAATGCCGTGATCAACACGACGGCCGGCCGGCGTTGCAGACCGATCTCGGCACGGAGGTCGTCAAAGGACAGCGGCTTCTCGGCAAGCCGGCGAAACAAATCAAACTCGACAACCGCTGCCGTGAGCAACTCGGTCGCATGTGCTCCGCGAAAGAACTCGAAGATCGGCGTCGGATCGGTGGTCGGCGGAGTCAGTGGAACAACAGACATGAGATTTCCTTGTGAGAGCGGCTTCACTTCGCCGATCGATACTTCGCGACCATCTCGGCACGCAGACGCCCCATGAGTTGGGGATTCAAAATGCTGCCGTGATTGTGGCCGGCGTGCATCTCGACGACCGCGTCGCTGTCGAGCTTCTTTAAGCTCTCGCCAAGCAACCGCGTCGCCCCTTCCAAATAGAACGTGTCGAGGTCTCCCATGTGGACGTGCAGCTTGCCACGCAGCTTCGGGCCGAGCGTCGGCCAGTTCCGTTCGAGCACCAGCCGAATGTCGTAAGATTCCCAGGTCTTCGCCGCCTCGGTGATGACCGTACCGTTCTTGCGATTCCAAACGCGAACTGGCTTTCCATCAGCACCGCGCGGACTGAACGCCGCCTCGAAGCTGTGAAGCTGACCGCCGGGGCCAAGAGCCTCTTCCATCACATCAAAGTCGCGATACCACAGGAGCACCTCCTGTCCGCGACGCGCGATCGGGCGACGCTGGCCGCCGCGATCGGCGTACATGTTCTCGCCAGCGGCATACATGTTGATGTATTGAAAATCCTGAAACGTGACCGGGTCGGGAGCGGTGCTCCAAGTCCCGGCGAAGTCGTCGGAATGCGAGACCATCACCCATAGGCTCGACCAACCACCCGACGAGTGCCCCGTCAAGAATCGCCCCTGCGGCCGAGCGTCTGTCCGAAACGCTTTGTCGAGTTCCGGGATGAACTCTTTCACCAATGCCGTGCCCCACGGTCCATTGTTCGCCGAGTCCGCGAAGACGTGGTGTCCCAGCGGGCAACTCGGATCGAGCATCAGTCGAATGAACTCCACACCCCCTTCGTTCTGCTCGCTGATCGGCTCAGCCTGCACGCCGTCGAAGTGAGTGCCCCCGAAACCGGGGATCGTGAAGATGACCGGATACTTTCGCTCCGGCTGCTTGTGATAACTCGCCGGCAGCAACACCGCGGCTTGCACGAATACGTCCCGTTTGTGGAACTCACTGAGCAGCTTCGATCGCACTCGCAACAGCTTGCACCAGTTGTTCTCTGGGAACTGCCGCTCCGGAATCAACTGCGTGATCGGCAAGTCGATCGTCCCCGCGTCACTCGGCACAACGACCGTCGGCGAGAATCCGTTCCCCGCACCGTCGCCGACTTTTCGTACCCAAGAATTGAATCGGGCCACCGCTTGGACTTTCCAACCCGCCAGGTTGAGTTGATCGACGGGCATCGGACAGGTCGTCACATCATCCGGCTTGTGGCTGTCGATGACCAACGGCTCACCTGGCTTCCAATCGGTCACATCGCGGCCGATCAGGATCTCTGGTTTGAACCAGCTCAATCGCTCACGCGGCTGCGGCCGAGTCTGACTGAGATACAACACGACTCTGCCAGAGTACGGCTCGGCGCGCACGTCTTTCGAGAAACTCAAGCGGAACTGCCAACGAGGAAGTTTGTCATCCGCGCGACTCACCGTCGCGATCAACAAAACCAACCAAAACGCACGAACCACCGACCGGCAAACACGCATTCGCAGACTCCTTGAAAAGTGGTATCGCGAGCGTATCGCAACCGCCGCTTGAGTTTCCACCCGCGCCACCTACCATGCTCGGCCGATCCAGTTCTTGTCCGGCCGATAGCTGAGAGCTGATGGCTGTTATCCCAATCTCAAATCGCAAATTTGAAATTTGAAATTCGTATGCCCGCCGCCGAAGACCGACTGACCAACGTCGAACTCCTGCTGACTCACCTGCAACACGATTACGAGCAACTCAGCCAAGTCGTCTTCCAGCAGCAGGCGGAGATCGACGCCCTGAAAACAGAAGTCGCCAAGCTCAGCATGCGCATCGTCACGCTCACCGACGACCCGGAAGTCCGCGACCCGCAAGAAGAGAAGCCACCACACTATTGATCACCGTCGTGGGGCAGGTTTTCAACCTGCTCGTCCTTCAAATTCTCAATCTGCGACGGGCAGTTTGAAAACCTGCCCCACGATCCATGAAGAAACCAGCCGCGGGATTAGACGGAGTCATCGTCGGCGAGACCGCCATCAGCACGCTCGACCACGGCTTGCAACTGCGTGGTTTCGCGATCGAAGACCTTGTGTGGCACGCGTCCTATTCCGAAGTTGCCTATTTGTTGTTGCACGGCGAGCTTCCAACCCAGGAACTGCTTGCCGATTTCCGAGCGATCCTTGCCGAAGCGGCCGAAGTCCCGTCGGCGATCCTGCAGCTCCTCAGCGAACTGCCGTTACATGTCACTCCGATGGATGCGCTCCGCACGGCCATCAGCGCGCTGGCCCACTTCGACGAGCAGCCTGACGAGACTGACGAAACCGCCAGCCTGGGCAAAGCCATTCGACTCCTCGGACAGGTTCCGGTGTTGCTGGCTGCTCGCCACCGGTTGACCCGCGGACTGGAACTGATTGACTCCGACCCGGAACTGAGCTTCGCCGGCAACTTGCTTTCGTTGCTGACGGGGCGAGTCCCGACTGCGCGAGACGAGCGAGCACTCGATCAATCCTTGATCTGTTACTCCGACCTCGAATTCAACACTTCGACCTTTACCGCGCGAGTCGTCGCTTCGACTGGCTCGGATTTGCATTCTGCCGTGACCGCCGCTGTCGGAGCACTCAAAGGCCCGCTGCATGGTGGAGCCAACGAGGATGTCCTCGACGTATTGCTGGCGATTGACTCGCCATCACAAGCGGAAAAGTTCGTGCGCAACGCCGTTGCCAAGAAACGCCGCCTCGCCGGTTTCGGACATCGCGTCTATCGCGACCGCCCCGATCCACGAGCAGTCGTGCTCAAAGAGATCTGCCACGAACTCGCCACGACGGACGAGCAGCGCCGACTCGAAGGGATCGCCGAGGCGATCGAAGCGGCGATGTGGTCGCACAAGCAACTCCGTCCGAACGTCGATTGGCCGATCGCGCGGCTGTATCGGATGCTTGGCTTCGATGCGGAACTCTTCACGCCGCTGTTCGTCGTCGCCCGCATCGCCGGCTGGTCGGCCCACATTCTCGAACAACAACGCGAAAACCGACTGATCGCGCCGCGAGCGAACTACACCGGCCCACCGCCAAGAGCGTTCGTGCCGCTGCGTGAGCGGAGTTGATTGAGACTCCCCCCACTGGGCTTGTCCCAGTGGCTCGCGGGCTTCTGCACTACTTCATGACGAAACAGTGGCCGAGTAGTGCAGAAGCCGTTGAACCACCGGGGCAAGCCCGGTGGCGTGAATGATGAGCGTTACGACCGCCCCACGACCGGTTGCACGAACTCCAATTCCGCATCGCTCGAAGGACGCAAGAAATCGAAGTCGCAGCCTTCGTCCGCTTGCAGCACATGATCGATGTAAAGCCGAGGATACCCGCGCAGATGCTTGATCGGCCGAGGCTGCCAAGCCGCTCGGCGACGGGCCAACTCGGCCTCATCAACCAGCAGTTGCAGAGAGCGAGCTGCAACATCCAGTTCGATCACATCGCCATCATGCACGAGACCAATCAACCCGCCAGCCGCCGCTTCGGGTGCAACGTGCAGCACAACGGTTCCAAACGCCGTGCCGCTCATGCGTGAATCGCTGATTCGCACGACATCGGTGACTCCCGCCTGCAACAGCTTCGTCGGGATTGGAATGCTTCCCCACTCCGGAAATCCGGGAACGCCTTTCGGTCCGGCGTTCTGCAACACAAGCACGCTGTCGGCATCCACCGGCAACGCCGGATCGTTGATGCGTAAGAGCAGGTCTTCGTAGTCGTGAAACACCACCGCTCGGCCGCAATGTTTCATCAGCTTCGGCGACGCCGCTGAGACTTTGACGACCGCTCCACGAGGTGCAAGGTTGCCCGTCAGCACTGCCAGTGCGCCGTTCTCCGCCAGAGGTTGTTCGCGAGAGCGAATCACCTCCCGATCAAAACTGCGTGCGCGAGCAATGTTCTCTCTCAGAGTCCGACCGGTAACGGTCAGGCTGTCGAGATTCAGCAGATCGCGAATCTCCGCCAGCACGGCCGATAAGCCTCCGGCCGCGTGGAAGCGATCCATCAAGTGCTGTCCCGACGGCATCAGGTTCACGAGGAACGGCGTCGTCCGCGCCAGCTCATCAAACCGCGACAGCGGCAACCGAATGTTGCGCCGACCGGCCATCGCGATCAGATGCACGACCGCGTTCGTCGAACCGCCCAGCGCCAACAATGCTCGGATCGCATTGTCGAAAGCCACCGCCGTGAGAATCATCGACGGCCGCAAGTCTTCGCGAACCATTTGCACGATCCGCCGGCCGGTTGCCGTCGCGGCCTGCATCCGCCGGGCATCTGTCGCCGGAATACTGGCCGTCCCTGGCAGCATCATGCCCAGCGCTTCCGAGAGCGACGTCATCGTCGAGGCGGTTCCCATCGTGTTGCATGCACCAACCCCGCAGCCGTAACACGCTTCGAGTTCTTGCCAATCTGCATCCGACAGCCGCCCCGCTCGGCGTTCATCAGAATACCGCCACAGATCGGTCCCCGAACCAATCGGCTCGCCGTGAAAGTGACTGATCGCTCGCGGGCCACCGTTGAGCTGAATCGCCGGCAAGTCCGCGCTCGCCGCCGCCATGAGCTGTGCCGGAGTCGTCTTGTCGCAGTTGCAAAGCAGCACGACACCGTCGATCGGATTGGCTCGCAGAGTTTCTTCGACGTCCATCGCCATCAAGTTGCGATACAGCATCGCCGACGGCTTCATGAACTCCTCGCCTAGCGAGATCGTCGGGAACTCCAGCGGCAGCCCCCCTGCGAGCAACACGCCCCGCTTGACCGCCTCGGCCAAGTCGCGCAAGTTCGCATTGCAGTTGTTGAGATCGCTCCAACTGTTCGCGATCCCAATCACCGGCTTGCCGGCGAAGTCGTCAGGATTCAATCCCATCGACCGCAGCGCGGAACGATTCTGAAACATCAGTTCTTCACGATCGGCAAACCATCGGGCACTGCGCAGGTTCATGCGGGATTCTTCCGTTCTTGGCGGCTTGCTATGCTGGCAATCGTCAACGCCGCTCGTTGAAAGGGTCATCGTTATGGGCATCACCTACGTTACTGGAAAAGTGTCGTCTGGGAAGGGCCGTGAGGCCGAGTTGGAATTCCTCGTCGACAGCGGAGCCAACTACACCGTCTTGCCAAAGTCGGTCTGGAA
>SXKJ01000309.1 GCA_005778115.1 Planctomyces sp.
CCGAAAAATCGAGGACAAACGGCAACACACCCTGTAAACTCATGCCCGGCCTCCCTGCGGCGTTGAAGTGCTGATGTCACAACACCTTCTACGCCCTCGCGGGCCGCTTCATTGGATACGCATGAATAATGTGGGCTAGCGAATGGTCCGTCGAGAACAACCGCTCGCTGTCGCGTCGTGCTAAAGTGGCAAGCGGGCGACTCCTTGCCGATTCCGAAGAGGCCACTTAGACTCCGCCCCCTTGCTCGCCCGGCCAAGTGGCCGCGCGGCATTTTTACGCTCAAGATTGAAGGTTTCAGGCGTCGCCATGAAAGAGGGCATTCATCCCAAGTACCAGGAAGTCACGGTCCACTGCAGCTGTGGCACTGAGTTCGTCACGCGAAGTACTTCCGCAAAGTTGCATGTTGATATTTGCTCGAAGTGCCACCCGTACTTCACCGGCCAGATGAAGTTCGTCGACGCCGCGGGCCGCGTTGAGAAGTTCGCCAAGAAATACAACTGGAAGGTCAAGGGTTAGCGGCCGTCAGACGCACTCGGTAAGGGCGTGTCTGGCAGCGACGGATTCCGGTTGACTGCATACATCGGGAGGACGAATCTCCCCTGAGCCATTGCCGTGGTGACACGACAGCTCGGGAGTGATTCATCCTCCCGAATTTTTTGTGGTCCCGATTGGTTTTCCTCCTCGTAGCCGACTTGAATCGCCATGTATCCCAGCCTCCAAACCAAACTGCAGCGCTTCGAGGAAATCGAGCAGATGCTGCAAGACGCGGCCGTCCTTTCGGACGTGGACCGGATGCTCGCCTTGCAGCGCGAGCACGGCGGCCTGCGCAAAGTTGCCACCTCGGTGCGCGACTTCAATCGACTGGAGAAGGACGTCGCCGAAACCAAGCAGATGATCTACGAGGACAACGATCACGAGGCGCGAGAGTACGCCAAGGCGGAGTTGGCCGAGCTGGAGCCGAAGTTCAACGCCATTCGTGAAGAACTCGAGGACATGCTGACCGCCGGCGATTCGATGACGCGCGGCTCGTGCATCGTGGAAGTTCGAGCGGGGACCGGCGGCGAAGAGGCCGCGTTGTTCGCTCGCAATCTGCTCGACATGTATACGCGGTTTATCACCGTGCGCGGTTGGAAGATGGAAGTGCTCGACTCCAGCGAAGCCGAAATGGGCGGGATCAAGGAGGTCACGTTTTCGGTCTCCGGCGAAGGCTGCTTCCACCAATTGCAATTCGAAAGTGGTGGCCATCGCGTGCAGCGCGTGCCAGAGACGGAATCACAAGGCCGCATCCACACCAGTGCGGCGACCGTCGCCGTGCTGCCAGAAGTCGAGGACGTCGAAGTCGAACTCCGTCCCGAAGACATCGAAATGGACACGATGCGCGCCGGCGGCCCCGGCGGGCAGAAGGTCAACAAAACTGAAAGCGCGGTGCGGTTGACTCACACGCCGACGGGCATCGTGGTGAAGTGCCAAGACGAAAAGAGTCAGCACAAGAACCGCTCGAAGGCGATGCGATTGCTACGCAGCAAGATCTTCGAGCAACAGCAACAGAAAGCGCATTCGGATCGAGCCTCTCAACGCCGCACGCTGATCGGCTCTGGCGACCGCAGCGAGCGTATTCGTACATACAACTTCCCTCAGAATCGCCTGACCGACCATCGCATCGGCCTGACGCTCTACAAGCTCGACAAGATCATGCAGGGGGAGATGGATGAACTGGTCAACCAAATGCTGGAGTTCGATCGCAACGAACGCCTGAAAGGCATCGACCCCAACGCGTAGGGTGGGTCGAGTCATCGAGACCCACCACTGTCTGTCTTTGTCCGGTGGGTCTCGATGACTCGCCCCACCCTACGCCTCCATCCAACCCAAGGATTTCTGCATGTCCGACACACCGCCGACTCCTGCCGGAGATGCCTGGACGGTGAAGCGGATTCTGGATTGGACGATCCCGCATCTGAAATCGCATGGCAGCGAATCTCCGCGACTGGATGCCGAAATCCTGCTGGCTCACGCCCGTGGTTGCCCGCGCATCCAGCTCTACACGAATTACGATCAACCGCTGACCGATGAGCAGCGCGCGGTCATGCGTGACCTCGTAAAACGGCGTGCGGCGGCGGAACCGGTTGCCTATCTGGTTGGGCATCGCGAGTTCTTCAGTCTGAATTTCCGAGTCACAAAGGACGTGCTCGTTCCGCGTCCTGATACCGAGACACTGATCGTTGACGCGCTTGAAGGACTCAACCCGCTCGCGCAGCCGCGAGTTCTCGACATCGGCACCGGCTCCGGCTGCATCGCGATCGCGCTGGCGGTTCGCTGTCCGCAAGCAATCGTCACCGCCGTGGACCTGTCGGAGCCTGCACTGTCGATCGCGCGGGAGAATGCCGACAAGCACAGCGTCTCGGAGCGGATTCAGTTTTTGTGTGGCGATCTCTTCGCTCCGCTGGTGGATACCGAGCCGTTCGATCTGATCGCCAGCAACCCGCCGTACATCGCTTCGGCCGAGATCGAAACGCTGGCACCGGACGTTCGACTGCACGAACCACGATCCGCACTCGACGGCGGCCCCGATGGCTTGGACATCATCCGCCGCCTGATTGCGGACGCTCCGCGCTACTTGCTGCCTCAAGGGAAACTGTTGATCGAGATCAGCGGCGAGCAGGCCGACGCGGTCACGCAACTCCTAGCGGCCAACGGCAGCTACGACGATGTTGCCGTCCTCAAGGATCTGGCCAAGCAACCTCGTGTTGTCCGAGCCGTCCGAAAAGGGTAGAAGCCCCGCCTCGTTCGTAGTTCCGCCTTCAGGCGGCGCTGCAATGACCGCCTGAAGGCGGGACTACAAACAAAGGGTCCAAGGATGGACATGTTCGTGATTCGCGGCGGCAAGCCGCTGCATGGTCGAGTGCGTGTAGATGGCGCGAAGAACTCCGCGTTGCCAATCATGGCGGCCGCGTTGATGGCCGACGGTCCAACGTTGCTGCGCGATGTTCCCAATCTGGTAGATGTCACCACGCTCGCCGATTTGCTCCGTTCGTTGGGCATGCGCATCGAACGGCAGCCTGACCGGTCGCTGTCGATGGAAGTGATTGATTCGCGCCCGGTGATCGCCGAGTACGAACTCGTGCGCAAGATGCGAGCCAGCTTCTGTGTGCTCGGCCCGCTGCTGGCGCGGCGCGGTCGAGCGTGCGTGTCGTTGCCGGGAGGCTGCAACATCGGCGACCGGCCAATCGAACTGCATCTCAAAGGACTGCGGGCGCTCGGTGCTGAGATTCGTGTCGAACGTGGTTATGTGATCGCTGAAGTCCAACGGCTGCACGGCAATCGCATCTACTTGGGAGGCCCATTCGGGAGCACAGTGACCGGCACTTGCAACGTGATGTGTGCCGCCACTCTGGCTGAAGGGGAGACGATCATCGAGGCCGCCGCGTGCGAGCCAGAAGTCATCGACCTCGGCAACATGCTCAACGCGATGGGAGCCAAGATCAGCGGACTCGGCACGCCGTTCCTTCGCATCGAAGGGGTCGATCGGCTGACCGGCGTCGAACACACCGTCATCCCCGACCGGATCGAAGCCGCCACGCTAATAATTGCCGCCGCGATCACCGGCGGTTGTGTCGAACTCGAAAACGTGAACCTCACGCACATGACCGCTGTGATCGAGAAGCTGCGCGAGATCGGCGTTCGCATTGAATTGGCAGACGATTCACCCACGCCGCTCGATCAACTCAACGCCATCGACGCACTGCTTGGATCGTTAGAAGGCGACGCGACGCCAACGCGCCACAACGTCGCGGACGACCATCCGGTGCTGCGCATCGAAGCTCCGCTCGAACTGCGGGCCGTCGATGCGACCGCTCTGCCCTATCCCGGTCTGCCCACCGATGTGCAAGCGCAGTTCATGTCGCTGCTCTGTTTGGCGAGCGGCATCAGCGTGGTCACGGACAAGGTCTTCCCCGATCGGTTCCTGCACGCCGCCGAACTGGTCCGGCTGGGAGCGACGATCCGTCGCGAAGGTCCGAGTGCGATCATCAGCGGCGCGCGGCAACTCAGCGGCGCCTGCGTCATGGCGTCAGACTTACGAGCCAGTGCCGCGCTGGTGCTTGCCGGTCTCGCTGCGGAAGGGGCGACGGTCGTCAAACGCATTTACCATCTCGATCGCGGTTACGAATCGCTCGAACGCAAGCTGAACTTTCTGGGTGCCGACATCTCGCGCATCGAGGACAAGCCAGAGAACATGCCGCGCAGTCTGTGCCTCACGGAGACAACGGGCGAACCTCCCGTCTCATTCCACGCGCCGCACTTCCTGAAGTTGCCCACGCGCGAGTCCACCAAACCCGAATCGTAAGACAGGCGAGCGGGGCGGCGTCAGCCCCCCGGTTCTACGTCGAACACAACTGACGCCAAACGTACCGGGGGGCTGACGCCGCCCCGCTCGCCTAGACGATTTCACGACCTCAGCACAGGCACCAGCCTGTGCGGTATTCGCGACGAATCAGTCGCTCCGCTTCGGGAGCGTTCGGGCAACTCAGGTCGGCGGCGTCCCACTTGATCTTCTTGCCCAGCCGGTACGCCACATTGCCGAGATGATTCGCTTCGGTCAGCCAGCCGGAGTACTCGAAGTTGCAGGTCGTCGGTGATCCGGTTTTGCAGGCGATGAGCCACTCGTGCATGAGGCCAGGAGATTTCGGGATCGACGGCGCGGGGCGTTGATAGCCGGCGAAATCATTCTCTGGCAGCAAGACGTGCTTGCCGTAGTCAGACAACAACATCCCTTTGTCGCCGATGAAGAGCACGCCGCTGTCCCACTTGGGAATTCCGCCGTTGGTCCAGATCGCGGGCTTGTTGACCCCTTGATGCCACGTCACTTTGACGGCCGGCATGTCACCGCGCGGACCGTACTCATAGGTCGCCTGCATCGATGCCGGTGCGATTTCCGAATGAGCCGGCGGGCCGGACGCTTCGATCGTCAACGGTGCTTGCAGCTTGAGCGTCCAGAACGGCAAGTCGTTCCAATGGCTGCCGAGGTCCGACATCGTGCCGCTGCCAAAATCCCACCAGCGATACCACTTCGGCCCTGGAAAATAGACGCTGTGAAATGGCCGAGGCTTAGCGGGACCGAGCCACAAATCCCAATCCAATCCCTGCGGCACCGGCTGCACTTCGGTTGGACGCTCCTCGACATGCACAATGTCTTTGTACTTCGCGGCATCTTCTGCGCTCTGACGGCCCCAGGCTCGGCTAACCCACACATGAGCCTCACGCACCGGGCCGATCGCGCCGGCTTGAACCAGCTCGACCACGCGGCGGTAGTTCTCGCCGGAGTGAATTTGAATCCCCATCTGCGTGGCGACTTTGAACCGCGCGGCGGTCTCGCGAATCTGTCGCGCTTCCCAGATGTTGTGAGTCAGCGGCTTCTCACAGTAGACATGCTTGTTGAGCAACAGCGCGGGATATGTCGCGAAGGCGTGCGTGTGCTCGCAGGTGCTGACGACGACGGCGTCGAAGTCGCGGTCTCGTTCCAGCAGCTTGCGAAAGTCGGCGAACTTCTTGGCCTGCGGATATTTCTCGCCGACTTTGCCGAGCGTCGGATCGAAGACATCGCAGATCGCGGTGACGTTTTCATCGGCCAGCGCCGGTAGGTGCGCTCCGCCTCGGCCACCGACGCCGATGCAGGCGACGTTCAACTTTTCGTTGAGGTTCTTGGCTCGCAGGATCGCCGGGGCAGCGAACAGCGAGGCTCCAGCCGTCACGCTGGATTTGACGAAGTTACGACGAGTGACTTGATTCGACATGAGGTTCTCCCGCTTATTTCTTGGTGGCTGCCTTCTTTTCGACCGGCTTGATCTCTGCCACTTTGAGGACTGTGACCTGTACGTCGTCGAGTTGCACGTCTCCGCCGATGACTCGGAAGACGACTGTTGGCTTCGCGACGGAGAATGACGGATCGCTCGCTTCTAGTTTGGCGTTCTTTCCGATCGTAACTGAGACCTTTTCGCCTTCGGTGCGCAGTTCGACGTCGAGCCACTCACCCGCTTTGGCATTGAGCGACGCGGTCGCCAGCGTATGGTCCTTCGAGGCTTCGTCCGCTTTGTCTTTGTGCTTCTTGATCTGCGCCTCTGTCGGCGTGACGATCAGCGAATAGAGGTGACCTTGCTTCTTCAATTCTCCCGCAGCGGGATCGAAACCGAGGTGAAATCCAGCCGCTCCGTCGAATTTCAGCCGCAGCTTGATGACCGCGTCCCTGAGCGGGATCTGCCAGCGTGACGCGGCGGCGTGATTGTCTTTCTCCAACTGGCGGCAGACCAAGACGCCGTCCTTCGGTTCCCAATGGCCGAAGTTCACCGCCCATTTCTCGGGACGCTTGGCTTCGTCGAATCGGGCGATCAACGGCTCAGCGGCGAAGGATGTTTGAAATGTCGTGATTGCCAAGACAGTGATTGCAAACAGCAACGTGATTCGGCGGTGAACGAGCAACATGGGCAAATCCTTATTCGAGTGACTGTCGTTCGAAGTTCGTATCGGACGCTGCTAGCGTCCGTCACTGAATCCCGACAATAGCTGTCACCGACGCTAGCAGCGTCGATTACGGGAGCTTCCAGTGAGCGTTGTCGACGTGCGCAGATTTCATCAGGTCGGCGGCCTTGGCGATAAGTTCCGGGTGACTCGCGGCGAGGTTTTGTTTTTCGGCGATGTCGTTGTGCAGGTCGAAGAGTTCGATGGGATTACTCGACTTCTTCAGACGGATGGCTTTCCAGCGGCCGTTCATGAGTACCGCTTGATTGACGCCCCCTTCGTAGAACTCCCAATACAAGAACTCGTGTTTCTGTTGATCGCCGTCTCGGCCGAGCAACGTGGGGACGAAGCTGTGCCCGTCGAGATTGTCGGACAGCTTCACGCCAGCCAGTTCGGCGAGCGTCGGCAGCAGGTCTCCAAAGTAGCCGACGTGATTCGAGACCGATCCCGCTTTGATCTTTCCCGGCCAACGAACGAGGAAGGGAACGCGAATACCGCCATCCGTCAGGCTCCGCTTCAAACCGGTAAAGGGGCCGTTGGCATCGAAGAAGTCGGGATCGTTGCCTCCCTCTTTGTGCGGACCATTGTCGCTTGAGAAGAAGACGATCGTTCGCTCATTAAGGTTGAGCTTCTTGAGCTGCGCGAAGAGTTCGCCGATCTGCCGGTCCATGCGCGTGATCATCGCCGCCTGGCCTTTGTTCTGCGGCGTCCAATCTTTGTCGGCATAAGGACCGTAATCGGGCACCTCTTGGCCATCGCCCAGCGCTCGCGAACGCTCGTTGTTCGCGTGCGGTACGGTCAGCGCGTAGTAGAGGAAGAACGGCCGATCGTTCCGTGCATGACGCTCAATGAATGATGCCGCTTCGGACGCGAACAAGTCACCCGCGTATTGCACGCGCTTTGTGGCGTAGCCGTCGCCGAAATCAAATCCGTCCGGTGTCGCCCCGGCGACCTCGTTGGGCAAGCCGACTCGTTCCGAGCTCCGCCACAAGAAGCCGGGATAGTGGTTGTGAGCGTGATGCTGATTCAGAAAACCAAAATACTCGTCGAATCCCTGCTTGTTCGGATGCCCGACGGTGCCGACTTCGCCAAGCCCCCACTTGCCGATCAAGCCGGTCGAATACCCCGCCCCTTTGAGCACCTCGGCAACGGTGATGTCCTCATCACGCAGCGTCTGAGCCTCCATGTTGTTCTTGCCCGCGTTGCCGCGCACCGCCGTATGTCCCAGATGCTGCCCCGTCATCAACACGCTGCGCGACGGAGCACATACCGTCGAACCGGCATAGAACTGCGTGAACCGCATCCCCTCCGCAGCCATGCGGTCGAGGTTAGGAGTCAGGATCTTCTTCTGCCCATAGCAGCCGAGGTCTCCGTAACCGAGGTCGTCCGCCAGAACGAAGATGACGTTGGGCCTATCGGCCGCTGATGCAACCGTGGCGGCGATCAACACCGATAGAAAGCCGAGACAGAACTTGTGCATGACCATGACTCCGTAACGAATATTAATCAGTCCAACAATTCGCCGCGCGGCTGATTTTCTGCGATCCGTATACCTCACCCTTCACGTCGGCACGTGAACTCGGCGAAGGACGTCGGTGATGATTTCCGGCTTGGTGATGCCGCCGTATTTGGCTTGCGAGGTCAGGATGACTCGGTGCGCCAGGACGTAGGTGGCGAGTTCTTGAATGTCATCCGGCAGGACGTAATTGCGTCCCTTGGAGAAGGCGGCGGCTTGAGCGGCTCGGAAGAGCATCAGCGAACCGCGCGGGCTGACGCCAAGTTTCAGTCGCGGATCTTTGCGTGTCTCGTTGATGATCTCGACGAGATAGCGGGCGACGGTCGGCTCGACACGGACGTGATGCACTTCGCGCTGCAATGCCAGCAGTTCATCGCCGCCGAGAACCGGTTGCAGGTGCTCCAGCGGATGCTCTTCTTGTTGCGAATAGAGGATGCTGACTTCGGTCTCCGGGTCGGGATATCCGAGATCCAACAGGATCAGAAACCGGTCGAGCTGAGCTTCTGGCAGCGGGTAAGTGCCATGAAACTCGACAGGGTTTTGTGTGGCCAGCACAAAGAACGGGACCGGCAAGGCGTGACGTTCGCCTTCGATCGTGGCCTGCGATTCGCCCATCGCTTCCAGCAGCGCCGATTGTGTGCGTGGCGAGGCGCGGTTGATCTCATCGGCCAGCAGCACATGGCAGAAGATCGGCCCGTTGCGGAAGTGAAAGGTGCCGTCATGCGGGTTGTAGATCGACGAGCCGAGAATATCCGCCGGCAGCAAATCGGGGGTGAACTGGATTCGATGAAACGTCAGGTTCACCGATCTCGCCAGAGCCTTCGCCAGTGTCGTCTTGCCGACGCCGGGGACGTCTTCCATTAGCACCGACCCATTCGCCAACAGCGCGATGATCAGAATGTCGAGGCAGTGCGGCTTGCCTTGAATGACCGTCCCAAGGTTTTGCTTGAGTCGTTCCAGTTTGGAATGTGCGTCAGCGAGCGCGGTGTCAGCCATGGTGGAGATTTGAAATTTGAGATTTGAAATTTGAAATTTGAGATTTCCCCATCACATCGTCGCTTGATCGATCAGCTTCTGAGCTTCTCCCGCAGCCTCGGTGCCGGGGTGCTCGTCGATCAGTTTCTGAAGCTGCTTGAGCGCCCCCTTGCGAGCCGACGGCGAACGGGACGCGGCTTGAATGGCGAGATCCAGTTGCTTCATCGCGGCTTGCTCACCTTTGATTGTGTCGTCGGATGCCAGCTCTTTGATGTTCGACGCGACTTCGGGAGGCACCGTGAACCCTTTGAACCGATTCGGAATCACCGAATAGCGTTTGTAGGCATCCCACTTCTTTTCCGCGTCGAGCGACTTCTTCGCGTCCTCAAGCTGCCGGTTCAGGTCGTCCATCACGACTTGATTGAGCTTGGCGGCCCATTCTTTGACGTCTCCCTTACCAAACTGATTCTTCTTCAGCGTCTGCGCGGCGTCGGGGTATTTGCCGAACTCGATGGCCAGCCAGGCGGATTGCAGCACCTGCGGGAGGTTGGCTGGATCGACTTTCCATTTGGCGTCGCGCGAGGCGTCCACGGCCGAGCCTTCGAGATTGTTGAGGTCTCCGGTCTTGAAGCTGCCGTCCGGCATCAATTGACGCACCTGCTGAGTGTTTTCCGGCGAGACGATGATGTCGAATTGCCGTTCGAACGAACGATCCGAATCGCAGATCACCGGCCAATTGACTTTGTTCTTGCGAAGGTACGCCTCCAACTGCGGCCGTGCCGTGCCGGAGTTCACGCCGATGAACATGACCGGCGTCCCTTCGGACTTCGCCGACTGCATCAGCAGATTCGCCCAATTGACGCCAGTGCCGGATTCCTCGAAGAAGAACAACACCGCCGCCTTGCCAGCGAGCATCTCGTTGGTGATCGGCGGCGAATTGATCCAGACCCCCGGATTGGCTGGCAGTTTTGGACTCTTGTTGCCGGCTCCGTCTTGAGCCAGTCCGGAGACGCTCGACGTGAGCAACGTCCAAATCAAACACTGGCTGATGAGCTTCATTCGCATGGGAGTCTCCGTCGTGAGTTGGTGGCGCGGATTATTGCCAGAGTACTCACCACACGAAACCGCTGGCTTGGGAATTCGTTTGAGACGCCGCTACAAAGTCGCGCATGGCTCAATTCTTCAAAGATCATTGGGAATTCTTGCGGCAGTTCCGAGAGCGCTTCGAGACGACCGGCGCGATCGCTCCCAGCAGCCGTTTCCTTGCGAGAGCGATGACCGGTCCGATGGCTCGCCGCGATCGACCGGGGCGAATTCTGGAAATCGGTCCCGGCACCGGGGCTGTCACGCAACGCATCGTCCGCCTGCTGCGGCCAGAGGATCGTTTCGATCTGGTCGAACTCAACGAGACATTTGCTGGGCTGCTGCGTGGCCGATTTGTGTCCGACCCGCATTACCGAGCGGCGGCAGATCGCTCCGCCGTGCATGTCTGTCCGATTCAGGAGTTCGCGGCGACTGAGCCTTACGACATCATCATCAGCGGACTGCCGCTCAACAATTTTCCTGCCGAGCTGGTTCGTTCGATCTTCGAGACCTACTTCAAACTGCTGGCGCCCGGCGGCACGCTGAGCTACTTCGAATACATGTATGTCCGCCCGATGCGAAAGCTCGTGGCCAACGCGAGCGAGAAGGCTCGACTGACAGAACTCGACCAAATCGCCAACGGCTACTTGTCGAAGTACCGCGTTGACCGCAGTTGGGTGTTCGTCAACGTTCCTCCCGCGTGGGTGCAACACCTGCGAAACCCATAGCCGATTGCCGTGACCGCAACACCTCCACGCGATGAAGTCAGTTTTGAACTCTCGGCCGAAGCCATCACGGTTCGCATTCGATGGTTTGGTCTCGCGTTCGGTTATGCGCTGGTGAATTTTCTGGGGCGCGACGCTGGAAGGCCGCACTCGGCGTTGCCGGAGTGGTTGTCGAATCAGCAAGTCTTGAACGGCATCCTGACGCTGGGGGCCGGGTACGCGATCGCCGACACCTACTTCAGCCTGCGCGGCCGAGTGTTTCTCAGTCGCGTGCCGTTGGCGATCTCGGTGATGGAGGCGCTCTTCATTGGGCTGCTGTGTCACTTCGATGCCGGTTTGGAAAGTCCGTTTCGGTTTTACTACTTCCTGTCGCTGCTGGTGTGTGCGTTTCGGTATTCGCAGTGGATCACGTATTCGACGTTCGCTATGCACGCGCTGAGTTACTCAGTGCTGGCGTTCGCGACCTCGCCAGAGTCGTCGGACAATTCGACGCGGGTGCTGCTGATGCTGGTCTGGTTGGGTTGGATGACGTGGGCCAGCACTTCGCTGGCGGGGTTGCTGCAATCGGCGGGGCGGCGGCTGTCGTTCCTCAACGAGGAGTTGCAGAAGCATCAACACGAACTGGAACAACGGATCGAGGACCGCACCCGCGATCTGCGTGAATCTCAGGCGCTGGTCGTGCAGCAAGAGAAGCAGGCCGCGTTCGGATTGCTTGCGGCCGGGATCGCGCATGAGGTCGGCAATCCGTTGGCCGGGATTAGTTCGGTGATTCAGTTGTTGAACCGCCGCGACGTCGATGATTACACGCGCGAGCGATATCAAATGGTCGATGACCAACTCCGCCGCATCCAGCGCACGCTGCGGGAACTGATCGACTTCAGCCGCCCCGCTACGCTCGAACGGAGTCAGTGCGATGTGCAGGAAGTCCTGGAAGCCGCGCTGAACATCGCCAAGTACTACAAACGCCGCAAGAACAAGCAGATCGTGACGCACTATGCCGAGGGACTTCCCAAGCTCAACGCCGTCCGCGACCAGTTGGTGCAGGTTTTCCTCAACCTGATTCTCAATGCGATGGACGCGACGGCCGAAGGGGGCACGATCGAAATCGCGACACAGCGCGAAGCCGCCGGGCTGCGCGTGTCCATTCGCGACAACGGCCACGGCATCGCCGAAGCCGATCAAGCGCGGCTCTTTCAACCCTATTTCACGACGAAAGAAACCGGGACCGGGTTGGGGTTGTTCGTCTGCAAACTGATCCTGGAACGGGGCGATGGTCGAGTCGAACTGACCGAAACGTCCGCAAACGGAACGACGTTCTCCGTGTTACTGCCGGTCGGTGACGTCCCCTGAGTCGGGTGGATCGAGTCATCGAGACCCACCAAGATTGCCGATTGTTTTCGTGGGTCTCGATGACTCGACCCACCCTACGTTTGTGTTCGCTGAGCAGCCGCTGCTCGACCCTGTTTCCGTGACGGCTATAATCCGCCGCCGTTGTCATCGCTCATCACGTTTCTCACACCGCCTTGCCGAGCCGCCTCATGCAGATTGTGCAGTATGGTCATCCCGTGTTGCGCTGGAAGTCGAAGCCGATCCAGTCGATCAACGAAGAACTTCGCTCCACCGTGCGCGAGATGTTTGAGTTGATGTACTCGGCCAAAGGGATCGGCTTGGCAGCCAACCAGGTCGGATTGCCATTGCGGTTTTTCGTGGTCAACGTGACCGCCGACCCGGAGCAGCAGGATGAAGAATTCGTCTTCATCAACCCGCGCATCCGCCGCCGCAAAGGAGCCACGACGGGCGAAGAGGGATGTCTCAGCCTGCCCGGCTTGTATGCCAATATCGAACGGTCCGAGGAAATCGTTGTCGAAGCCTACGATCTCGAGGGCGAAGGCTTCGAGATGGAGTTGGACGAACTCCCCGCGCGTGTCGTGCAGCACGAGACCGATCATCTCGATGGCGTGCTGTTCGTCGATCGGCTCGGTCCGGACGAACGGTTGAAGCTGGATCTCAAACTGCTGGGCTTTGAATCCGAGTTTCGGAAGCAGCAATCGTCCGGGCAATTCCCCGCCGACGACGAGATCAAGCGGCAGCTTAAGGTGTTGGAAAAAGGTTTGATGGCTAAGTAATTGGCGATGAACCCAGTCGCTGAAGTTGTGAGACTTCAGTTCCGAACTCTTACGAGTTCGGCTACGAAAGGAATCGGCTGTGACGCTACGGATCGCGATGCTTGGAACCGGATCGTTCGCGCTGCCGACGTTTCAGGGATTGCTCGATTCGCGGCACACGATTGTTGGCTTGGTGACGCAGCCGGATAAGACCGGAGCAGGGCATCATCAGCATCGCAATCCGCTGAAGGAGTTGGCGATCGCTCGTGAGTTGCCGGTGTTTCAGCCAGAGAAGGCGAGCGCTCCGGAATCGTTGGAGGTGCTCGCGAGCTGGCAGGCCGATCTGTACGTCGTCGCCGCTTACGGGCAAATCCTGTCGAACAAGCTGCTGAGCATTCCACGTCTGGGAGCGATCAACGTGCATGCGTCGATCCTGCCGAAGTACCGGGGTGCATCGCCAATTCAGCATGCCGTCTGGCTCGGCGAGGCGGAGACCGGCATCACAATCTTCCAGATTGTGCGAGAACTCGACGCGGGGCCGGTGCTGGCGATCGAACGGACTCCGATCGGTCCGAACGAAACATCGGGTGAGTTAGAAGAGCGGCTCGCGACGTTCGCAGTGCCGGTGTTGTTACGCGTTGTCGAGCAACTCGATTCCGGGACCGCGCCCCCTCAGCCGCAGGACCATTCGCAATCAACGTATGCTCGTCGGCTCAGCAAGGCGGACGGCCAGATCGTCTGGACGCAGACCGCAGCCGAGATCGCCTGTCATGTTCGAGCGATGCAGCCGTGGCCCAAAGCCTTTGCGTTTTGGCTGCGACCGGACGGCTCGTCCTTGCGAGTCATCCTCCCACGCGCGAGTGTCGTTGCGGATGACAGTTCGGCACCCAGCGGCAGCGTATTGCCGTCCGAACCGGGGCGGCTGTTGATCAAAGCGGGGCGGGATGCGATCGAACTGGGATCGCTCCAGCCGGAAGGAAAACGCCCGATGTCGGCCGCCGAGTTTCTACGCGGCTATCCAGTCCAGCCCGGGCAGCGGTTCCAGTAGTTCGGACGCCTGCGTCCGAACGATCGAACGAACTTAGGCGTCCGTTCTACGTTTTGATCGGGGACATCGCCGGAACCTGTCGGCCCCGATTGCCGGTCTCTCGAAGCCGCGACATACTCCCCCAGTTTTACAGAGCGGCTCTGTTCTGGGCCGAGCCGATCGTTTCAGTTCCTCATGGTGCGGCATGTCGCGCGACAGCTATCAATCCGGCGAAATGGGAGGGCAGCGCGCCGCCGTACGCTACGTCATGGTGGTGGATGACGAGGCCGAGTCCGCTCGTGCGACAATCGCCATTTTGGAAAAGGCCGGATTCGAGGCCAAGGCCTTCAAGGACGGCGGGCAAGTTCACAGCAGCCTCTCGATGGATCGACCAGACCTTGTCCTTTTGAAGCTGATCCTGCCGGGTGAGAGCGGCTTTGAAATCTGCGAGCGGCTCAAGAAGCAAGACCGGTTTTTGCCCGTTGTGATCTACTCCGAGATCGCGTTAGAGGCGGCGCAGAATCTGGCCGCCAAATTGGGAGCCGACGCCTACATCCTTAAACCGTGCCAGCCCGAAACGCTCGTGAGCACGATCCGAGAAGTTGCCGACGCGATTTGGGATCGGCAGGCGGACGAACGCGAGGGAAAAGAAAAAGGAGAGATTCGCTTCCGTTGCCGATGTGGCCACCGCATGAAAGAGAAGCTGGAGAATCGAGGCCGGCTGGTGACTTGCTCGCAATGCCAGGCGATGGTCCAAATTCCCGAACGGGCCATGCACGACATGATCGTTAAGATGAGCGACGCGGCGAACGCCAATGCGCTCGACGATCCCATGCGATTCCTGTCGGTCAAATGCCAACACTGCGGGACATACTACAAGCTCTACTCGAACGATCTCGAAAAAGCACGCACTTGCCCCAAGTGCCAGCAGCGACAGATCGGAGTGTTGTCGATCATCGGTGCGCCGTTGTCGCGAGCCGCGTTGGCCAGTTCGTTGCGAGTCCTCCGCATCCTGTCAGGCCGGCTCAAGGGAAAGAAGCTGATGCTGCCCGATCACGAGATCACAGTGGGCAGCGCCCGACCTAGCCAGCTCAGACAGCGCGGCGAAGGGATCGCTCCACAACACTGCACGCTCAAGCCAACGCCGCTGGGGCTTCTGGTCAACGATCTCAACTCTGAGACCGGCACGTTCATCGACAACGAGCGAATCACCGGTGAAACACTGCTCGAACCGAGTGGCTTGTTGAAAGTCGGCACGATGCTCTACCGCCTGATCGGCCAGAACCGCGACGTCAACTCCACCGACTTCTACGATCCCCAGCAGGCCAAGGCCCAGCAAAAGGCCGCGGAGAAGGGGGTCAAGTTGTTCCTCTCCGACAAGCCCACCGCCGAAGAAGCCGCCGACGTGATCCAGGCTCACTGGGACATCGCCCGTAAGAAGTCCACGATATCGAAAGACTCCGGCTCCTCTGGCGCGTGAGCGGCACGGCGCTAGCCGCCGGCAACTGTATCCGCACTAAACCGGCGGCTAGCGCCTTGCCGCTCAGTTCGTCTGGCTCGGTCGCGCCCGTCCTCCAAAAAACGAGCGGCTTGTCCCACCCGAAGGACAAGCCGCTCTGACCACCGCGCGAAATCGCAACGGTGATGTTCACAACAGCGATGTGCCTCACGTCTGCCAGCGCACGTACTTCAAGAGATCCAAGCTGACGAGCTCCTCTTCCAAAGCGTCCGGCGTGGCGGCACTCATTGTACGCGCCACTTCGTGAATCAGCAGTTCGCCAAATTTCCGCCGTGCCCGACTGAGCTGTTTACGAAACGCCTCGGCACTCAAATCCTGTCCCGTCGCGCTGGAGACGCGCACGGCCAGCATCGAGGAATCTTCCTCACCGTGTTTGACCGAGGTGCGCAGAACTGTGTGAAACAGGTTGCCCGGATTGGACTGCTCGTGCTTTCGCAGCGCGAGCCAAGCTCCCTTCATCACGCATTCGCGCCAGGTGCGATCCCACGCTTGATCCGCAATTACAGCCGCCGGAATTGAGGAGAGGTCCGAGACACTGATCGGCCGACGGGACTTCTTGCGGAAGTAACCCAGCGCGGCATTCCGCACGACTGTCATCAAGTAGTACCGAAACCGGCCGCGACGCCCCATGCCATCGGGAAAGCCACGCTCGACCACTTGCAGGAGCAAATCCTGCTCGACTTCGTCCGCATCATGATCGTTGGAAATCAGAGCGTGCAGGTAGGCATGAATCGCCGCGCCGTATCTCCGTACGAACCGCGAAGGGTCCGCCAGGATCGACGTATTGGTCGTGATCGCGTGAAAGTTCCGCTGCAAACCGGTGCTGGTACCAGACAACATGATCCCCTCACCTCCGGCCCGGAGGATTCTCGACATCTCAGACAGTCGGTGGTAAGGGATTTGTGACTTATGAAAACTCCAGGCGAGCGAGGCGGCGGCAGCCCCCCCGTGCATTGACGGCCCAACCGGGGGGCTGACGCCGCCCCGCTCGCCTGTTTCAGGTGTGGTCGCGCGTCTTGGAAATCGTCACGCCCCTCGATACGTTCCTCGCAAATGTCTAAACCCGGTTTTGATGGCCCGCTGATTCGACTGAACGACTGCTGTTGGAAGATTCCGCGGTCGTACAAAGAAGGCATGCGCGTCGACGGTTTGATCTACGCCAGCGACGAACTGATCGAGCAAGTCCGTCACGACCAGGCTCCCGAGCAGGTCGCCAACGTCGCCACGCTGCCGGGCATCCAAGTTGCCAGCTTCGCCATGCCCGACATTCACTGGGGCTACGGCTTCACGATCGGCGGCGTCTGCGCGACCGATCCCGACCAGGGAGGCGTTATCTCCCCCGGCGGCGTCGGTTACGACATCAACTGCGGCGTGCGGTTGATCCGCACCAATCTGACTCATCAAGAAGTCCAGCCGCATCTGACGCGGCTCATCGACGAGCTTTTCAAAAACGTCCCAACCGGCGTCGGTCGCAAGGGCAAGTATCACTTCGACATGGTCGAACTCCGCGAGCTGATGGCCGAAGGGGTCAGCTATCTCAAACGTCGTGGTCTCGCGACCGACGACGACATCGAGAACACCGAAGCCCGCGGTCGGCTCGACGGAGCCGCCCCCGGCAACGTCAGCGACCGAGCCATCCAGCGCGGAGCCAGTCAATGCGGCACGCTCGGCTCCGGCAATCACTTCATGGAAGTGCAAATCGTCGAGTCCATTCACGATGAAGTCGCCGCCGCCGTGCTCGGCCTCTCGAAGGACCAAGTCTGCGTGATGATTCATTCCGGCTCGCGCGGCTTGGGCTATCAAGTCTGCGACGACGCGCTCATGCACCTGCGCGGTGTGCCGGAGAAGTACGGCATCGTGCTCCCGGATCGGCAACTCGCGTGTGCTCCGGTGCTCAGCAACGAAGGTCGGCATTACCTGGGCGCGATGCGCGCCGCCGCCAACTACGCCTGGTGCAATCGCCAATTGCTGATGTGGCAGGCGCGCGAAGTCTTCGAGACGGTCTTCGGTCGCCCGTGGCAGGAACTGGGGATGAGCCTGATGTACGACGTGGCTCACAACATCGCAAAGTTCGAGGAACACGCGATCGACGACGAGCAGCGCAAAGTCTGGGTGCATCGCAAAGGTGCCACACGAGCGTTCCCGCCAGGCCATTCGGAGATCCCGGCACAATACCGCGCCGTCGGCCAACCGGTCCTCATCCCCGGCGACATGGGCCGCGCGAGCTGGGTGCTGGTCGGCCAGCAAGGGAGCATGGATCAAACCTTCGGCACAACCTGCCACGGAGCCGGCCGAGTCCTCAGCCGCACGAAAGCGGTCGCACTCGCGCAGGGCCGGCGCATCGACAAAGAACTGCTCGCGCGTGGAGTCGTCGCTCGTTCCCAAGGCTGGAAGGGACTCGCTGAAGAGCAGCCCGATGCCTACAAAGACGTGAACCTCGTCGTCGATGTGGTCCATCAGGCCGGCCTGTCCAAGAAGGTGGCCCGGATGAAACCCATCGGCGTCATCAAAGGCTGAATCATGGATGCCCGCCTGTTTGACCTGAGCACACGCACGCAAATCGAAGTCACCGGCCGCGACCGCGTGAAGTTCCTGCACAGCTTCTGCACCAACGACATCAAGAAGCTGCAACCGGGCCAGGGCTGCGAGGCGTTCGTCACCAACGTCAACGGCAAAGTCCTCGGCCACATCTTTGTGTTTGCCGAACGAGATTCGTTGTGGGTGGAATCGGTCGCAAACTCGGCCGCGACGCTGCTGCCGCACCTTGACCGCTACCTTATCACCGAAGACGTCCGCTTCGCGGATCGCTCGGCCGAGTTTGCGGAGTTGTTGCTCGTCGGCTCGCAATCAACTGAGTTGCTCGAACGGCTCGGCTTGATCGTCGCCGCATTGCCGCATTACGGACATCTCGCGAACGGGACCGCGACGTTGCCGCTGCGATCCATTCGCCGAGTCGATTGGCTCGACTCGCCAACATGGCTGCTGTCGATTCCGACGGCTCAGCGCAACGAGGTCCAGCGAACGCTGACACAAGCCGGCACGCAACTCGCGACCGAAGACGAGTTCCATTCGTCGCGAATCGCCGCCGGGTTTCCGATCTACGGCATCGACATCACCGAGGAGAATCTCGCTCAAGAGGTCAATCGCACCGCGCTGGCAATCTCGTTCACGAAGGGCTGCTATCTCGGCCAAGAACCCATCGCCCGCATCGACGCGATGGGACACGTCAACCGCCAGTTGTGCCACCTTGAAATATCATCCGGGCCGCTGCCAAATCCCGGCACACCGATCCTCGACAAGCCGGCCCCGGACGGCAAACAAGTCGGCACGATCACGTCGTCGGCTTGGATGCGACTTGGAGATGCTGGCAAACCGCTGGCGTTGGCGTACCTTCGCAGCGGTTTCGCCAAAGTCGGCAGCCGAGTCTTTGTGGAAGGACACGAAGCCAATGTGCTGTGAAATGTAGGATGAGCACTCTTGACCGTCCCGGTCGGGCATGAGTGCCCAACCGACAAAGCGTGACGCTCGCGAGGTTCGACCCCTTGCGATAGCTTGCTCGCCTCGCGCATCGACGTGACGCGCCGCTCGCTTCCCGCCTTAAGGAGTCTCCCGCCATGACCCACTCGCCGAATCCACAGACTTCGTCGTTCGATCGTCGTGACTTCTTACAAGCGAGTGCCGCTCTCGGCGCGGGCCTCTGGGCGTCGGGTGTAACCAAGCTCTCGGCAGATGACGCTGAAACGAGAAAGCTCAACGTCGGTGTGATGGGACTCAGCCGTGGACTCGGCCACGTTGATGCGCTGCTCAAGATGGAGAAGGACAAAAACGTCGAGATCGCCTATCTCTGCGAGGTCGATGCCAACCGACTGGAACGAGGGCAGAAGATCGTTACCGACAAGAGCGGCCGGACTCCGCAAGGGGTCCACGACTTCCGCAAGATGCTGGAAGACCCGACGCTCGATGCGGTCTTCATCGCGACCTGCAATCACTGGCACGCGCCGGCGGCGATCTTGGCCTGTTCGGCGGGCAAGCATGTCTACGTCGAGAAGCCCGGCAGCCACAACGCGGCTGAGGGAGAGATGATTGTCGCCGCGGCTCGCAAGAATAAGCGCGTCGTGCAGATGGGCAACCAGCGCCGCAGTTGGCCAGTCGTGCAAGAGGCGATCGAGAAGCTCAAGGCGGGAGCGATCGGCAAATTGATGATGGCTCGCTGCGTCTACAACGGAGCTCGCGGGCCGATTGGCAAAGGAGTCGTGCAGGCTCCCCCAGCGCATCTCGATTACGACCTGTGGCAAGGCCCGGCTCCCGACCAGCCGTACAAGTCGAACTTGATTCCGTACAACTGGCACTGGCATTGGCACTGGGGCGGCGGCGAAATGGCCAACAACGGCATCCACGGCCTCGATGTCGCTCGCTGGGGCTTGGGAGTCGATTGCCCTTCAACCGTCTCGTTCGTCGGTGGCCGATACGCGCACGATGATGATCAAGAGACACCCGACACCGGCGTTGCGATGTTTCACTTCGGCGACAAGGCGATCTCGTGGGACGTCAGCAGTTGTCATCCTCGACGCGGCGAGAACCTGCCATTCGTAACGTTCTACGGCAGCGAGGGAACCCTGCAACTGGAACCCGGAATGCGAATCCTCGACCTGCAAGGCAAAGAGGTGGAGAAGAAGACCAACGACGTCGGCAACGGCGACGTGATTCACATGGGCAACTTTCTCGATGCGATCCGCACCGGCAAAACGCCGAACTCAGAAATCGCGATTGGCCAAGCGAGCACGCTGCTGTGTCATGTCGCCAACATCGCTTACCGCACCGGCCACACGCTGCATCTTGATCCGCAGACGAAGAAGATCAAAGACGATGCGGAAGCCATGAAGCTCTGGGGCCGCGAGTACCGCAAAGGGTGGGAGCCGAAAGTGTGAATTGGCTGCATTAACGTTTCCGTATTGATCCACAGGCGAGCGGGGCGGCGACAGCCCCCCGGTTTTGCACCTATCCTGACCACCGGGGGCTGACGCCGCCCTGCTCGCCAATTCATTCACGCGACTACGTTGACGACATCACCAGTCGAATCCTGAATTGTCCACCGCTACGATCACCCGACCATCGAGTCCCACTCACCGCTGGAGATTGCCATGTCCGAAACCATCAATCGCAGAACTTTCTTATCCGCCGCCGGAGTCGCCGCAGCGAGTGTCTGCGTGAACTCAGCCTTGCCGCTGGCAGCTCAAGAGCAAAAAAAGAAACAAGCGGCACCGAAGAAAGAGGGCACCGTGAACCAGAATGACTTGGAGATTTGCGACACGCATCAGCATCTGTGGGATTTGACCAAGTTCAAACTGCCGTGGCTGAAGGGGGACGAAGTTCAAAAGATCAACCGCAGCTTCTTGATGTCGGATTACCTCAAACTGGTTGGCACGCACAAGGTCGTGAAGACGGTTTATATGGAGGTCAACGTCGATCCGAAGCAACAGGCCGCCGAGGCCGAATATGTGCTCGACCTGTGCGGCAAGAAGGACAACCCGATGTGCGGTGCGATTATCGGCGGCTCACCTCAGTCGGCCGAGTTCGCGAAGTACATGGAGCCGTTCGCGGCGAACAAACGAATCAACGGAGTGCGGACGGTGCTGCACGATCCTGATCGGCCGAAGGGGATGTGTCTCGAAAAGACGTTCGTCGACAACGTCAAACGGCTCGGCGATATGGGCAAGAGTTTTGACCTCTGCATGAGACCGGACGAGATCGGCGACGGCGCGAAGCTCGGCGAGTTGTGTCCTAAGACCACGTTGGTTGTCGATCACTGCGGCAACATGCCGGTCCACTCAGACGACAAAGCTCAGCGCGAAGCGTGGATGAAGGGGATGAAGGCCGCGGCCGCTCGGCCAAACACGTTCTGCAAAATCTCCGGCATCATCGTCACTGCCAAGCCCGATGCTTGGAAGACGAGCGACCTGGAACCCAACATCAGCTTCTGCCTGGAAACCTTTGGCATCGACCGCTGCTTCTTCGGCGGCGACTGGCCCGTATGCACGTTGACCGCTCCGCTGGCCGATTGGATTTCCTCGCTCAAGGACATCGTGAAACACATGCCGCTCGATTGGCAGAAGAAGTTGTTCCACGACAACGCCGTGCGGGTCTACCAGGTCGCGGCGAAGTAAGGAGGCGAGGAGAAACAAGTTCGTAGTTCCGCCTTTAGGCGGTGCCGGATGCCGATGCCGCCTAAAGGCGGAACTACGAACTAATTCTTGCCCCGGCCCTAAGGTTGGTTTCTATTTGTCCTGATTCGGTGACCATGGAGATTCATCGTCCGAGCCACGCCATGTGCCGCGCTGTGTCTGCGCAACAACGTGCTCACCAATGGGGAGGCTCACTCATGTTTCGACGACTCTCGATCCTCGTGATTCTGACATTGAGTTTGGCAACGCTGGCGGAGGCCCAGGCCAAGAAACCGGTGATTGGCAACTTCCCGTTCTGGTCCATGCCCAAACAAGAGTTTGCCGATCAGCTCGTACCAGGTCTGAATGCGGCGCTGCTCCTTTCCGACGAACAAATTTTGAAGCTCCACGAAGCGCGGCGGGAAACGATCGACAACGAACAACTCCGACGGAAGAAGGTCAAAGATCCCAATGTCGTTGTGCCGGACGCCGAGCGTGAGGCGCGAAACAAAAAGACCCAAGAGGCGTATGCCAGCCTGCGAACGAAAGTCTCCAACATTCTGACGGCCGAGCAGCGGACGTTGATCGAGCAAATCAACGCCGCTCATCTGGAAGTCTCAAAGGCTGCCTCGGAGGAATTCGCCGTGCAACTGACGTCTGCCAAAGGCAATCACGATTTGCAGAAGTCGCTGCAACAACAGAAACGAGATCGCATCGCCTTGAATTTCAAAGCCAAACTGGAAGGCATCCTTTCTCCCAACCAAAAAACCGCATGGGAAAAAGCCGCTGCCGAGGAACTTGCGAACGCCGCGAAACCGAAAATCAAGAAATAGGAATCACGAACGGCGACGAACTCTAACACGAATGTCGCACTTATCCCGTGAGTCGGCTGACGCAGTGCCGTAGCAGAATTCGTAAGAATTCTGACGCAACTTCAACATCGCCAAGGAATTCTTACGAATTCCGCTACGTGTCAGTTGCCTGGTTGTTTCCCGTCTTCTCAGGGCCACAATCGCCAGTCTCCCTCGCGATCTTCTGGGCCGTTCTGTTTGTCGTTGGTCACTCGGCCTTGCTCGTCGAGTCGATTACGGCCGACGGAATACACCAGCGGCTAACCGTCGATCACTCGGTAGCGCAATGGTTGGCCGTCGAAGCGGTCCGGCGGCTCCTCCGGCAACAGGTCGGGGCTGAGTTGTTCCAGTCGCTTCGGCCATTCGCCGTGTCGGCGGTGATAGACCGACAGTGCGATCGCAACCAGCGTCGCGTCGCGATTCTGCGTGGCGAACTCCTTGGTCGCTCAACAACAGCAACAAGAACTCGACCGACTTGGTCACGAACGGAACTCACGTCTGGACGCTGGAAAGTGCCAACAACGATAAGGGACTTCAAGTACACGATAACCGGAGCACTCGTCGGAAGCTGGAAGATCTCGGCCACCAACGCGACACCGACCGGCCTGACGATCAACCCGGCTAACTTCAGCGATATCTGGATCGTCGATAGCGGCAGGAACAAGGTCTACCAATACACCGCCGCCGCCACTCGCACCTCCGGCAGCCAAGCCTTTGCCACCAGCTTCAACCTCGCTACTGCGAACACCAACGCACAAGGGATCGCTGATCCCCCGCCACCAGGGACTCACACGCCGACCTCTGCAAGCGAACCACTGGCGGCCTCGCGATGAGATGACGGTTCTTCGAGTTCCAAGCCCGTCACGATCGAACCGGCCCCCGCTCTGGCCACTGAGTTGCCGGTTGTTTCATCGTCGCCGACCGTGACGCGGCCGATGTCGTGAAACGGGACTTCAAGCTCTACGGCTTTGACGAGAACGGCTCGCTGAGCTTTGAAAAATTCGCGTGCATTCGAACTGCTCCGGCGTTTGATCAACGGGGGGAGGCACGATCGAGAAACACAACGACCATTCCGGGTTCGTGATCAGCGCGACGTTCCGCCGGGCAGGTTGAAAACCTGCCCCACGTTGGTACGATCCGGCCGAACTTCGATCTTTGCCTTTCGTTGGACTCGACCGCCCATGACCACCGTGACCGCTTCGGCTTCCGGGGTACGTTGGACCAAGAAACATCTGCTCGGCCTGGAAGAGCTTTCCGCCGACGAGATCTCGCTTATTTTGGATCAGGCCGCTGAGTTCAAACGGCTCGCGGCCGAGGGCGAAACGAAACTCACCGCCCTGAAAGGGACGGTCGTTGCGAATCTTTTCTTCGAGCCGTCCACGCGCACTCGCACCAGTTTCAGCCTCGCCGCCAAACGGCTAAGCGCGGACACCGTGGATTTCACCGCCTCCACCAGCAGTCTCTCGAAGGGGGAGACGTTTTACGATACGGCTCAGAACATCGAGGCGATGGGAGTCGATCAAGTCGTCGTCCGGCACAGCACGTCCGGCTCGCCGCATCTGTTGTCGAAGTTGCTGAAGGCCAGCGTCCTCAATGCCGGGGACGGAACGCACGAGCATCCGACTCAAGGGTTGCTCGACATCTTCACAATTCGCGAACGTCGCCAGAAAATCGCGGGGCTGACGGTTGCGCTCGTCGGCGACATCCTGCATAGCCGGGTGGCTCGGTCGAACATCTGGGGACTGAAAAAACTTGGCGCGCGGGTCATCGTCTGCGGCCCGTCCACGTTGATCCCGGAGCATGTCGAACGGATGGGTGTCGAAGTCTCGAACAATCTCGATGAGATCCTCGGCCAGTGCGACTGCATCAACCTGCTCCGAATTCAATTCGAGCGGCAGCGCTCCGCGTTCTTCCCGTCGATCCGCGAGTACGCGCATTTCTTCGGCATGAACGGCGACCGCATCCGCCGAGCTAAATCGGACGTTCTGATCCTCGCCCCCGGCCCAATCAATCGCGGAGTCGAGATCACCCCCGAAGTTGCCGATGGCCCGCACTCAGTCATTCTCGACCAAGTCACCAACGGCTTGATGATCCGCATGGCGTGCTTGTACCTGTTGCAAAATCGCCGACAAGAAGAGTCCCCTTAGCGAAAGTCCGATGAGCACCACATTGATCCGCGGCGGACGCATCATCGACCCCAGTCAAAATATTGACCGGGTGGGCAGTCTGTTTTTGCGGAACGACCGTATCGAGGGCATCGACACGGGCGCATCCGTGGCCGATCACGTGATCGACGCGACCGGCTTGCTCGTCTGTCCGGGGCTGATCGATATTCATGTCTCGCTGCGCGAACCGGGTGATGAGAAAGACGAGACGATTGAATCGGGTACGGCGGCGGCGCTGGCAGGCGGGATGACTTCGGTGGCTTGCATGCCGGATACCTCGCCAGTCGTCGATAACCGCGCGGCGGCGGAGTTCGTTCAACTGCAATCCGAACGAGCCGGGCACTGCAACGTCTTCCCGCTGGGAGCCGTCACCAAGAATAACGATGGCCAAGAACTCGCTGAGATCGGGCAACTCGTCGAAGGGGGAGCGGTCGGATTCACGGACGGCAAGCTAACCGTCGCCAACTCGGAGATCATGCGGCGAGCGCTCGAATACACCCGCATGTTCGGTCGCCCGATCTTCAATCATCCGCAAGTCCCAGAGCTGGCGGCCAAGGGAATCATGCACGAGGGATATCACTCGATGCTGTTGGGGCTACGCGGCATCCCGGCTGGAGCGGAGGTCATCATGGTCGCCCGCGACATCGCATTGGCCGAGATGACCGGCGGACACGTCCACCTGATGACGCTCTCCACGGCCGGAGCGGTCGATCAAGTGCGCCGCGCGAAGGCCAAAGGGCTGCGAGTGACGGCCGAAGTGACTCCGCATCACCTGGCTTTGCAGGATGTGGCCCTGCAATCCTACGACCCGAATTTCAAAGTCGATCCGCCGCTGCGGACGAAGGAACACATCGACGCACTCATCGAAGGACTGCGCGACGGGACGATCGACGTCATCTGCTCTGACCATCAGCCGTTCGCCGACGAGAAGAAGCAGAACGAACTCGACAGCGCTCCCGCCGGAGTCGTGGGTCTCGAAACGCTGTTGCCGATCTGCGTGAAGACGCTGATCGAGCCGGGGCATCTGAACTGGGCCAAGTTGATCGCCAAGCTGACGATCAATCCGGCGGCGATCCTGGGCATCCAGAAGGGAACGCTGAAGTCCGGCCAGGACGCCGACATCACGATCATCGACCCGACCACCACCTGGCGAATCGACCCGACGAAGTTCCGCTCGAAGGGACGCAACACCCCGTTCTCCGGCTGGGACGTCAAAGGCCGAGCTCATCTGGTCATCGTCGCCGGCAAGGTTCGGTATCACGTCTGAGTTGGCCGAAAGTAACCCGAAG
>SXKJ01000026.1 GCA_005778115.1 Planctomyces sp.
CTCGTCCGTGGACACCGGAGTTGCGAGCGGAGCGTGAGGCCCTGAGTCTGATTCACTTCCTGCGAGACCACGACCAACCGCAGTCCGAATGGCTCAACGCCATCTCCTCCGACCAGACGATCAGCGAGCCAGTTCGGCAACGGGCGCTACAGTTCGCTCGCGATTGGAAGCCGTAGGTTGGGACTCCGTCCCGACCGCATTGCTTGGCCGCAACGCGCGACCGGTCTTTTCAATTCACACGATTTGGGTTTTGTGCCACAGTAACGGAGATTAGACTCATCACACGGATTTTTCAGAGTTGGTTTTCAAGGAGCGACGACAATGCGAACCGCTGAATTTGAAGCCGAGGTCCGAAATGGGTCGATCGAAATTCCGACGGAATATCGCGATCTGTTTGGCAACTCCGTGCGTGTGACGCTGAGGTCGGAAGAGCCAGACTCCGACAGGACGCCGACGATTTTGGATCAATGGTTGAGGTCACCCATTCGCATGTCTGGCTTCCAGCCGCTCAGTCGGGAGCAGGCCCATGAGCGTTGATCCGGTGGCTGCCGGCCAATGTTTTGTGGATAGCAATGTTTGGCTCTACGCGGTCATCGAAGACGCGGAATCGGCAACGAAGTCCGCGACAGCGCGGGTGCTGGTGGCCGAGCGACGGATTGTCAGCACGCAGATCGTCAATGAAGTTTGTGTGAACCTGCTCCGAAAGGCCGGTCGATCGGAAGACGAGATTCGTCAGGTCGTGCGCGCGTTCTATCTTCAACACCAAGTTGTGCCGATTGATGAGCAGTCAATGCTCTCCGCATCCGAATTGCGTGAAGCCTATTCGCTTTCGTACTGGGATAGCTTGATTGTGGCTACCGCACTCGAAGCAGGTGCGGCGATCTTGTATTCCGAAGACATGCAGGATGGTCTGTGGATCAACGCGCGGCTTCAAATCATCAATCCATTTCGCGCTCCAGAAGCGACTGGAGTTGCGAGCTGCGCGTGAGGCCCTGAGTCTGCTTCACTTCCTGCGAGACCACGACAAACCGCAGTCCGAATGGCTCAACGCCATCTCCTCCGACCAGACGATCAGCGAGGCAGTTCGGCAACGGGCGCTCCAGTTCGCTCGCGAGTGGAAGCCGTAGCGTAGGTTGGGACTCCGTCCCGACCGCATTGCGTGAACCGCCCAAACGCGCGACGACGACGCCGCAGATTGTCGATGCGAATGGCATCGGCGAAGTTTTGAAACAAGAGTCGGGACGGAGTCCCAACCTACGAGCTGCGCGTGAGACCCTGAGTCTGCTTCACTTCCTGCGAGCCCACGACCAACCGCAGTCCGAATGGCTCAACGCCATCTCCTCCGACCAGACGATCAGCGAGCCAGTTCGGCAACGGGCGCTCCAGTTCGCTCGCGAGTGGAAGCCGTAGGATGGGCACTCTTGCCCGTCCGTCTTCGCATCGATGTCGCGAATGGAAAAAGCGAACGGCCAAGAGTGACTATCCTACGCCGCGCCTCTTGCGTCAATCGGCCAACATCCGAGAAACCTTTTGCCAGATTCGCAGGCATCGGTTAGGCTGCGACGCATGAAAACTCTCACCGTCAGTGATGTGACTCGGCGATTTGGACAAGTGCTCGATGAAGTCGAGCGTGAGCAGGAAGAGGTCGTGCTTGTCCGCAATCGTCGTCAGGTGGCTCGACTCGTTCCGGAACCGCCGCACCAAAACGCGCTCGAAGTGTTCGGTGATTTGGCCGGAACGCTCGATGAGAAAACGGCGGACTCGCTCACGAAAGCTGTCCGGGTTTCACGCAAAAGACCAACCGCGACTTTGAATGCGCTGAGGAATCCGTGGGCTTCCTGATCGACACCAATCTTTGGATCGCGGTCGAGCGAGGCGGACTCAGCGCTGCCGGCATTCAGGCCATCACGCGGCAAGCTCCGGTGTTTTTGTCGCCGGTCAATCTCGCCGAGATTCGATTTGGCATCGACCTGATGAACGACAAGAAACACCGGTTGCGAGCCATGACGATGCTCCGCCGATTACGACGCAAGCCGCTGCTGCGCATCACGGGTGAGACCGCCGAAATCTTCGGCGCGACTGCCGCCGAGTTGACAAGGCCGGACGCGGTTCCGACTTTCGCATCCAAGACCTGTGGCTCGCCGCGCAGGCCATTCAACGCAAATGTACGTTGCTCACGGCAAACGCCAAAGACTTTGAAGACATTCCCAACTTAAAGCTGATCGTCGTAAAGATCCCTTGATGCCTGAGACGGTCTGGTGCGAGACGTGAAAACGTGGACTCCGAAGTTGCGAGCGGAGCGTGGGGCCCTGGGTCTGATTCACGTCCTGCGAACCCACTACAAACCGCAGTCCGAATGGCTCAACGCCATCTCCTCCGACCAGACGATCAGCGAGCCAGTTCGGCAACGTGCGCTACAGTTCGCTCGCGAATGGAAGTAGCACGACGCGCCAGCGAGTGGTCGCATGGTCGAACGCTTGATTCGCACGAACCGCAACCACTCGCTGGCGCGTCGTGCTGCGAAAACTTCCTGCGAGCCCAGGTCCACTCGCAGTCAAAATGACTTGTCGCACTCTCTGCGATCCAGTCCCTTCAAGGTGGGGGCGAGAAGTTCAAAACTCCGTTCGAGCCGATCGCGCCGGTGGGTTGTCATGTTCCGGTCAGGCAAACTCAGCGGACGCGGATGAGTACTCTTCACGGCTCTGTCGCGCGCGAACGAAGTTCTTGCCGTCACAGTCCGGCTCACGGGATAAGGTGTTGAGACATTCGATCGGATGGGCCGATTGAGCGGTTAGTCGCGCATCGCCAGAACGCCAGCGATTGGCGGAGTGCCCGCAGTCTGGCAAATTGCGGCTTGGATGAACTCGTGCTGAGGCTGCTGTGAACTCGGATCGCAATTTGTTTCTGACGCTGGTGTGCGTGCTGCTGGGCTTTGGCGTGCTGATGGTCCATAGCGCCAGCGTTACGTCGCGTCCGACGGAATTTGAACAGATCTATTTGTCTCGGCACGTCACGCATCTCGTCGTGGGAGTGTTTGCCGCGAGCTTGTGTTCGCTGCTGCCGTCTCGGTTTTGGCGCGAGTCGGCTTTGTGGCTATTTCTCGGAACGGTCGTGCTTCTGGCGGCCGTGTTGATTCCGGGAATTGGAACCCGTGTGAACGACTCCCAGCGCTGGATTCGGCTCGGTCCGTTTCAGATGCAGCCATCGGAGTTGGCGAAGATCACACTGCCATTGTTGTTGGGAGCGATGCTCGTCAAGCGGCAGGAGAAGTTGAATCGCTGGTTCGCGGGGACGATTCCGTTTGTGCTGCCGATCGCGATTGCGCTGCCGCTGGTGTTGAAGGAACCTGACCTCGGTACCGCCGCCTTTCTCGCGGTGTCGAGCGGTCTGCTGCTGTTTCTCGGCGGATGGCCGATTCGCAACTTCGCGCTGGGGTTGATCCCGGCGGCGGCGGTCGCGATGACGCTTAAGCCGTATCAATGGAAGCGGATCACCGACTTCGCGGCCGCGTGGTCCGACGTCGATCTGGCGTCGTACCAAGTCAAGCAGTCGCTGTTGTCGTTCGGCTCCGGCGGGTTGATGGGAGTCGGTATCGGCAAGGGCTGGCAGAAGCTGAGCTATCTGCCGGAAGCGAACACCGACTTCGTTTTCGCGGTGGTCGGCGAAGAGTTGGGCCTCGTCGGTTCGTTGGGCTTGGTGCTGCTGTGGTCCGGCTTTTTCGTCACCGGACTGAGCCTCTTCCGACATCATGACCGGCGCGGCTTTGAGTCTCTGGTCGGCGTGACACTGTTGAGCCAAATGGTTCTGCAGGCGGTGATGAACGTCGCGGTGGTGACCTCGATGATGCCGACGAAGGGGATCTCGCATCCGCTGCTGAGCTATGGCGGCAGCAACTTGGTCATCAGCCTCGTGTCGATCGGAATTGTCGTGAGTCTGTCGAAGGACGCAGTGGGACACGTTTCCAACGTGCCAGAACCGAGCGGGCACGCTGGAAGCTTACCTCCCGTCACGCAGACTCCGTCGCCGGTGCTGCTTCAAACGTGATCCGATCGTAAATCTCACGCATCGGCACGCTGACCGAGACCGAAAGCAGCGTCATGGCCTGATCGAGGTCGCTGGCTTCCAGCAATAGCCAATTGCCATCCTCTTGCCGGCTCAATACTTCAACGTGGGGACGTTCTTGAGAGATCAGGACATGCTCGCGCAGTGACGGAATGCGGCGGTACTGCGTGGCCTTGGTTCCGCGATCGTAAGATTCCGTTGAAGGTGAGAGGATTTCGATGAGCACAGTTGGGTTGAGCAACGTATCGACTTCCGCGTCGATGAATTCCGGCTCGCCGCAGACGATCACGACATCGGGATAAGTGTAAAGGCCCGTGGCCGGGATCCTGACCCGCATGTCGTTGGAATAGACCTCGCAGCACCGACCTTTGAATTGGGTTCGCAATTCGCCCACCAAATTGCCTGCGATCAGAATGTGCTCGCGACTGGCACCGGACATCGCGAACATTTGGCCTTTGTAAAACTCGCTTTTGAACTCGGCTTTACGCTCTTTGTCGAGGTATTCGGCTTCGGTCAGCTGGGCCTTCGGAACGGCAGACATCAATCGGCTCCTCGTGGTTTGTGGCTGCCATTCTTGCTCGACCTCAACAGCCCTTCAATATCCTCTCGCCCCCGCGAAGGCCGGCCGCACTACTTTGACGGAACGTCCTCACGCCTCCGGGTTCGATTTCGGCGGTGCGAATTTGATCTTCTCGACGTAGCGGATGATCGTCTTGCCGTCGGGACTGAGGCGACCGGTGCAGGCGCCGATCGCTTTGACGACGAAGTCGAAGTTCAATTGATAGTCGGCGTCGATCTCGACTTCGATCTCTTTGCTGCGTGCGGAGTTCTCGCGGCCGATCAGTTTGAGGATCTCGTTGTTGAGCGTTTGAAAGGCTCCCGGACCGTTGCCGAGTTGGCGTTCGCCGAGCCTTAAGCTGGCGAGACCTCCGTCCGCCGCGGCGACGAGTCGGACTTTGATGTCTGGCAGAACTTCCGACTTCGCCGCACCGGCTCCGGGCGGCGGCATATTGATGTTGAAGTCACCCTCCGGCCCCACGATCTTCAACGTGAACATGAAGAACGTCAGCAATTGAAACGTGACGTCGATCATCGGCGTCGTTTGCTGCTGCAAGCTGGCGGGTTCTTGCTGCTTGATCTTCATGGGATGGCTCTTGCCGAAGTCGGTCAGCCTTTCCAGGCTGACTCGAAGAACGGTTGACGTTGTATTTCCAAAATGGGTCAGGCTGGAAAGCCTGACCTACGGGGTAGGTTGTTGTGCTCGCAGTGCGAACTTCTCGAACTTGGCATCTTGAGAGAGCTTGATGAACTCTTGAACTTGTCCGGTAGGGACGTCGGCGTCGGCACGCACCACGACGGTCACATCGGTGAGCTTGATGGACTTCGCCTGATAGATGCGGGCCTCTTGCATCAATCGCTGCTTGAATTCCGGGACACGCAATTCTTCGCCGGGCAAGAACACAAAGGGCAGCGGGTCGATCCGGCTGCCGTCTTTGTCTCGCTTGAAACCAATGTTGACGACCAGTTCGTGCTCGACCTTCATTTCCGGAGGCTTTGCCAGCGTATCGGTCGGCAGGCGGACTCGCTCATCGACCTGCGTCTGGTCGAAGTTCGTGACCATCATGAAGAAGCTGATGAGCTGGAAGGTGAGATCCATCATCGGCGTCATGTCCATTTCGGCCGACGGCATGGGGGGCGACTTGAACTTCATGAGAATCTTCCGAGGGGTCGCGTTTCTCGATGAATGGCAACTCTGGTGAGCCGGCGGGCGTAAGCCCCCGGACCAATTGCGTCATCGTCCGGGGGCTTACGCCCGCCGGCTCGCCGGTTTTGTTCCTCAAGCCGGAGCGGTTGTCGCGGGCGCGGCTGGCCGAGCCTGCATCCGCTTCAGCAAGTCTTCACCCGAGCGGCCGACATCGAACATCAGCCGAATCAAGTGATTCCGCAGCAGGCTGTAGGCGATCATCGCCGGGATCGCGACGATCAAACCTTCCAGCGTCGTGACCAGCGCGAGCTGAATGCCTTCGGCCAACTCAGATGGCTTGGGAGTCGTGCTGGAATTGGCGATCTCGTCGAAGGCCTGCACCATCCCCTGCACGGTGCCGAGCAATCCGAACATCGGAGCGGTCGTCGCGATCAGCGCCAGCCAGCTCAGCCGATGTTCGAGTGCCATGTTTTCGTCTTCACCGGACTCACCCATCGCGGCCAGTGCCTCCTCCGGGCCTTTCTGCAACTTGGCCATGCCGACGACCAACAACCGCGCCAGCATCGACTCATCTTCTTTCGCGGTGTTGAACGCTCCTTGGTAGTCGCGAGCGGTCAGCTTGCCTTCAAACTCGGACAGGAAATCCGGAGGCATGAAAACCGTTCGGCGAATCTGCATGATGCTCATGATGATCAGAGCCACCATGATGAAGGACTCGATGAAGACGCACGCGCCGAACGGGCCGGAGGCGTCGATCAGCCATTTCAAGAACGTCTTTTGTTGTGGCACGTCGGCCACTGGCTCAGCGGCCGGCGCGGCCTTGGCCGGCTTGGCGGCCGGTTCAGCAGTGTCAGACATCGCTTCGTTTTGGAAAGCGATAGCGGGAGCCGCGTGATGAATGACGCCCAGCAGAGCGGTTAAAAGTATGGCCACGAGTACGAATCGCCGGCGGCGAGTCTGCTCGGACGATGGTCGATCCAACGACATTGTGGTCTCCGTCAATTGATTTGTAGGAAGGGCACTCTTGCCCGTCGTTTATTTGTGAGACACCCCAGCAAGCGGAAGGGCAAGAGTGCCCATCCTACGTTTCAATTCGTCTTCGCCGCGTCGCCGGTCGCCGCCGCGCCTTCGGCTTGCAGCTTCTTGGCCCATTCGCTGTTGGGGTAGTCTTCCAGCAGCTCATCCCTGGCCTCGGCGGCGCGATCGGGTTGGCCGATGGTGCCGGAAATTTTTGCGAGGTGATACAGCGCCTCCGCCTTCGGTCCCTTCTGTTTGGGGAACAGCACCGGCACGTGCAGATACGCCAGCACCGCGTCCTTCACCTGCTTTTGAGCTTGGAAGCAGTCACCTTGCAATACGTAAGCCACGGCCATCGTTTCCGCTTCTTCGGTCGAGGTGGCTTTGATGATCTCGTCGATCAACTTCAAAGCGTCTTCATGCTTGGACTGCTTGACGAGACAGGCCGCTTTTCCGACTTGAGCTTCCGCACGACGAGCTTTCTCGGCGTCTGTTTCGGCGGTTCCGGAGGCGGCTTCCTCGAAGGTCTTATTGGCACCGTCGATGTTGTTCTGCTTAAGCTGCATTCGGCCGACAGCCACCTTGGCCGCCGTTTGGAAATCCTTCCACGGAGCTTTGCCCAAGCCTTCAAACGCGGCTTGAGCCTTCGCGTAGTCTCCCTTCGCGGAGTAAATCTGACCAAGATAGCTTTGCGACTCGTAGAACCCGACATGTTCGGGATTCGCTTTCAAGAATCCTTCCATCTTCTTCACGGCGTCGTCGATTTTAGAGTCGTCCTCCAGCGCGAGCTTAGCCATCGTGCGGGCAATCAAGAAATCGAGATACGTCTTGAGCTTCCCGCTGGCGTCCTTATGGACTTCGGTGTAAGTGTCCAGCGCCTTCTGATAGTTGCCGCGATCCTCGTCCCCCTTGGCGATGTTGAGCTTGGCGGGCTCTCCCTCCCACTTGATGGCGGCGATGTCGTTGGCGGGAATCTTCACCGCCTCGCCGGTCTTTGGCTTAATTGTCAGCTCGGTCTTATTGGCCGCGCCGATCTCGCCCAAGATTTGTTTGTTGGTGCTTTTGACCGTGACGGTGTCAATGGCCCAAAGCGGCGAAGCGCTCAGAACGAGAGCGGCGAAGGAGAGGTAACGAGTTTTGGTCATGGTGTGAGTTCCGAAAAAGTAATGTAGGTTGGGACTCTGTCCCGACCGAGGGCGGAGTCCACTGCGTTGCTGGTCGGGACGGAGTCCCAACCTACGGATTTGGCCGAGTCGTTTTCTTAACAGCTTTCTTGGTGACAGTCGTTTTGCGTCGTGTGGCGACTTCCGGCATATCGAAGACCGGTCCCGCCGGAGGCGCATCCGGAGCAGCCGAGAACAGGACATCATTGGAATCGTGAGACTCGCGCGTTGGCCGCTTGTGGTTTTTGTTCTTGAGCACCATCCAGACCGACGTGCCTCCGCCACCGACAAGGATCAGAACAAAGACGACAACCGTCATCGCACCACCGCCAGACGGCTTCGGAGCCTCGGCGGATTCGGTTTTTGCTTTCTTCTTCTCAGTTTTCGCGGTTGCGGTCTTGTCCGTTTTGGTTTTGACCGGAGCCGCAGCGATCACCAAGGTCGTCGGGCGTTCGAGCGGATTGGGGGATTGCCCCAAGTCCGATTGAATCTGGCGATAAAGCCGGTCGAACTTCTTCCACCAGTCGTCCGGGATATCGACAGTGATACGCACGAAGGTCTCGATCACGCTCTTGGCCGTTTCCAACTCTGCCTGTTTCTTGGCGGTAGTTGCTTGAGCCTGCCCCATTTTCTGCCGGCACAGGGAGGCATTGAACCAAGCTTCGTACAGCTTGTCGCCGTAACGATCGCGAGTCTCTGTCCGGCCGTCGGCAATCAAGCGTTGCAGGCGCGTGCTAAGTTCCGTCCAACCCCAGACCTCCCCTTTCTGACCACGGTTCACGCCATCCACCGCCTTCTTGAGTAAGTCGGTTTTGCCAATGAGTCCCTGGTCGAAATAGACATAAGCGGCCTCGAACTGCACGTCTGCCGCGCGCGGGCGTTCGGTGATCAATGCCTTGAGCAGCGTTTCCGCCTCCGCGAAATCTCCTTGCCGGCGTTTGCAATTGGCTAAACGCAAGCGGACGCCTGCGAGCCGGTCTTTGTCGCTGAACGCCTTCTCCTTCTTCGCGCGATCGAGGATCGACACATAGGTCGCGGCGGCTCGTTCAAAGTAGGTCTTGGATTCCGCCGCGTTGTCGAGCGACGACTGGGCGAGTCCGTAATACGTTTCGGCGATCCAGGTCAGCGACGAAAGGTTTTGATCGGTGCGCTGATACATGCTGTCGAGGAATTGCTCAAACGATTTGCGAACCTCGCCGAATCGCTGCTTGTCGCCGGCTCCCTTGAGTCGGGTGAGCTCCTTTTCGAGTTCTTTGCCAAGCTGCACATAGACCGCCGTGACCGCGTCCGCTCCGCCGCTGTGCTCGGCGAGTTGTTCCAACCGCGCCATGACTTCGCGGGCGTCATCCAACTGCTGCAAGCCAACTCGGCCGCGAAGCATGAGTTGATAGATGTGCGACGCGAACCGAGCACTGCGAATGCTGGGATGTGCCGGTCGCCGCGTTTCATCATCCACATGGATCGCAACCAACACCCCGTGCGGTTGCTTGCTGAGCAGATCAATCGCTGGCTGATACCGCCCGGCCGAGAGCAGGATTTCCGCCAGGGCCGATTTCGACGCAACCAGATCGTCCGGCGTTTTGCCTTGTTCGGGGAACTTCTTCTGCAAGCGGTCAATGCCCGTTTGCAGGAAGCGTTCCGCATCGCCGCGCCATTTCGAGAGCTCTTCCGGCGTCGGCCGCTGGGCGAGATCTTCTTCAATCGAACCCATCAAGTACTGCTGCCACAACGCTTGCCCCGCAGCGCATTGAGCCTCCGGGAAGTTCTCGGCGGTTTCCGGCACGCGCAGGAACCATTGAGCGGCGATCTTCGGTTGATCGGTCTGAGCGAACGTGCGGCCGACGAGCATCCGCGTTTCGTTGGCCTTGGAGTGTGACGGCCATTTCGCGGTGATGTATTCCGCCAGCCGGACCATCAGCCGCGTATCCACATCACGCAGCACCTTCAACTCGTTCGATGTCTGATTGAAACCTTTGATGTAACTGGCGACCGCGAGGTACGCGGCGTCGAGAGCCGTCTGCTCGTCTTGTTTGTCTTTGGTCGGGTTGAACGTGACCGCTTCAGCACAGATCGCCGCCTCATACGGCTTGTCGGCGAGGTAGTAGCCGTAGGCCAACAGATAACGGCACTGATTCAGGTCGGCCCGTGTCGCTGATTTGTCCGCCAGGTCCAGCGCCATTCGGAGCACGCGGATTTGTTCTTTCACAAGATCTCGATGATCGGCTCGCAGCTTTTCAATTTCGTCACGCGGTTGCTTATTCTGGATCGACGCATCGAGTGTCGTCTTCTTTTCGCCCGCCCGCTTCACCAAGTCTTGGCCGAGCGTGAAGGCCGAATAGAAATCCTTCGGATCACCCGCGCCGTCTTTCCCTTTCAGCCGCAGATTGAGATCGCGAACCCGCTGCGTCGCGAGATCACGATACGCGCCCGGCCATTTCGAGAGAGTCGTCAGATGCGTGATCGCCTGCCGCAGCAGCTTGTCCTTTTCGGTTTGTGAAACTCCGCTGCTATCCGCCTGCTTTTCGAGAGCCGTGACCAATTCCCAACGCACTCCTTGCCCCGCGGCGCTGCGCTGTTCGATTTGCTTGGAGGCTTTGATCCAGTCCTCGGCCTCGGTGATTGCCATCGAGTACTCACGACGCTGATCGTGATTGAGGCAGATCAACCGGAAGTGCCGCACCTGATCCTGCAACGCCTTCAAGCCCTCCGGCGGATGCGTCAGCAGTTCGGCATAAATGCCGAGCGCCCGTTGCGGGTCGCTCATCTCTTCGTAGCACTTGGCTTCCCACATCTGCGCGTGCAGGCCGCCAACGGTCGAGCGGTACTTCAGAAAGATGCCGCGAAACAGCTCGACCGCTTTCTTCAGATGGAAGTTGCGATTCGTCGTGGCAGGATCGTAGGTCTGAGCTTCCTCGAACTCACACAGGGCGACATCCAACTGCGCCCGCATGTAATTGACCTCCGCCCGATGCCGAGCCTCAAACTTCACCGGATCGGCCGTCTTGTCGATGAACTTGGGAAACGCCTCCCACGCTGCTTTGTATTGATCGTGAGCCTTCTCAAAGACCCCGCGGGCCAGCGTGATTTGTTCGCGAGCCTTGTCCTGAAACTCCGCATGATTGTCTTTATTGGCCGGCAGCTTGGCCTGCATGATGTCCACGCGAGCCTTGCTCAGCAGCAACCCGGCCCGCGTGCTGTTCGCGGTCGCGGCCAGCGGATGCTTTGGGCTCTCCTTCGTGAACTGTTCGAGAAACCCCAACGCCTGATCGAGCTGCCGCTGCTGTGTCTCCGGGCTGACCGAATGCTTGGCCGACTCGCTGAGCGTCACCGCTCGTTCATACGGAATGAGCACCCGCAACTCAGCCGGCAGATCGGATCGGTCTTGAAGCTGCTCCAAATACAGCATCGCCCAGTCGTAATACTGCCGTGCTCGTAGCCCATCGAGAAACTCGCGCATCGGTTCGGCAGAATGGCCGCGTCCGCCGAGACTCAGCACGAGCCCGACTGCCACGATCAACGTCCTTAACCCACGAAGTCTCATTATTGCCTCAATCTCGATCCTTCCCGCTCTTCAGTCGAATCGCCGGACGAAGATTACGTCTCGTGACAAGCGTTCGCAAGAACCGGCCCGCTACTGTCACGGGCCGAGGCCGACGGAAAGATTTCGCTAAAAATTCGTCAAGCGGCAAGAATTGTTGTCACCTTCGTGCGGACATCCTGGATTACTTGGGTGGAGGGTGAACCAGACGCTCAACTTTGGAAATCTCGGTCATCTGGGCTGCAACTCTTCACAACAGTTTGTGGCTCCAAATTGACGTGCTGACTGCTCGGCGATTTGCAGCACGGGGCGGTAAAAATGAACTGGCCTCAACAAATTTCGGGGCGTCGCGTTGGGGACGTTGTGAACGGGATCGCGAAGTTAGTAGGTCAGAGGACGTTCTTCACCAACTTGGGAGAAGTGCTACATGACGAGCCACTCCGTGCGAAAATCCAACTTGGTGAAGACCGCGGGCACAATGCGGGGCTTCACGTTGATTGAGTTACTGGTGGTGATTGCCATTATCGCCGTGCTGATTGCGATCTTGCTGCCGGCGGTGCAAAACGCCCGCGAAGCCGCGCGACGGTCCACCTGCAAAAACAATCTCAAGCAGATTGGCCTCGCACTGAATAACTATCACGACCTCCATCGCTGCTTTCCGCTGGGAGGCCGGAACGCTCCCGGAACGATCGTTCCGATCGGGACTTCTTCGTTCGCCGGCGTGTCGTTTTGGGTGGGCTTGCTGCCCAACTTGGACCAGCAGCCGTTGTCCAAAAAGATCAATACGTAAGCACCCGGCTGCGGAGACCTGTTGCTGGGGCCGAACGGGCCAGCGGTGACCGGCATCAAACTTCCCGTGTTGATCTGCCCCACTAGTTCGCTGGCGAACCCGATCCCGGTATCGAAGTTTCAGGTGCTGACACCGTCCTATGTCGGCGTTTCCGGCGCGTCTGCGACCGGGCCACCGGGCAGCGCGTTCCCTGAGACCCGGATCCGGAATTTCTCTGCGTGCTCCGGCCATGTCGGTCAGATGTCGTGAGGCGGCGTGTTGCTGGCCAACGAAGTCGTGACGTTCAGTTCAATCCGGGACGGCACCAGCCAAGTCATCGCCGTTGGCGAGGCTTCTGATTCCGTTTTCGATTCCGCCGGTGCCTCGCAGCGAATGGATGGTGGCTTCAATTTAGGCTGGACTCATTCCACCATCTGTCCTGGCACGCAAGCGACTTATCAAACTTCCTCTGGTGCTGTGTCGCGCAGTTTCAACCTCACGACGGTGATGCATCCGGTGGGAACACGGAAATCCCCCGTGCCGAATGGTTGTTTTTCGGCATCTCCGAACCGGCCACTGATCTCGGCCCACGACGGCGGAGCGCATGTGCTGCTCTGCGACGGCTCGGTTCGGTTTCTCGCCAACAACCTGAACGTGATCACGCTCAAACGTCTCTGCACCCGCGATGACCGCCAACCTGTCGCTGATTTTTAGCCACGGATCAGACGCTGGCGAACGCCGAGTTTTTTGCGGGGCTGTGTGCTCGGTTCATGGCCATCTGTTGAAAGGTTTTGTGAGGACGTGCGGTCGGTGTGACCGCCGTCCGTCTCTACTCTTTAAGACTCGAAAGGGAGCATCATGACGCGATGGGGCGTCGGTTTGTGTGGGGTGGTTCTCCTGGTTTTGAGTGTCGCGGCTGCCGAAGGCGAAAAGCGAGATCCGGTGGCCTGTCTGCAATACGTCGTTGTCGAAGATATGCCCAACAGCATGTTTTTGGCCGACCGATACGAAACCAGTTGTGAAGACAGCCCGGATGCCGTCTATCACTGGGCACCCTATGACCGAGCGGTTCCACAAATCTGTGATGCCTGCGAGGCAGCTCGCAAAAATGCGCAGGTCGTCGGCACGAAGGGCAGCGACAACAAGGGCGCAGGTGCCTCCAATGGTGTCGATCGTGACAAGCCGATCGTCACTGGCGTGAAAGACGACAAGAGCTTCAAGCCCCTGAACGCGGGGGAAGACTTCAAGGACAAGATGCCAGAAAAGGCCAAACACGGCCCCGGCCCAAACGACAAATGGAAACCCCGTACCGGGGCCTCTCTCCCATTGTCGAAATGCGTTTATGTGAAGCCCGCAACCGGCTCACGCATTTTCGTGAAGCTGTTCGCGGCCGAGCTGGACTTCCGCAAGGCCAAAGGGATGCCCAAAGAAAAGTGGCAAGGCAAGGTTGTTCCCGTGCGCACGATGCGGGTTGGCTATGAGCTTTCGGAAGAGGCGATCGGTACTCAAGTGTTTGACCCAGCACTTCACAACCCGAAGAAGATCGATGGACAGAGTTCTAAATTCATCGGAACGATTGAGATTGAAGGCAGTGTTTTCGTCGTGATGACGAACACGGCGTTGTTTAAGTGACGCTTGGAGTTGTTACCGCACCGGAGTTGGGGTGGACGGGGCGACAAAGTCTTGCGGCGTGCGGCGTGGTTTGGCGCTCCGCACGCCGCGGGCTCCGGTGATCAATTCGGGGCTGCGTTCCGACTGCCATTGAAAACCGGTGGCCGATGCCGCGCGGCTCCGATCGTCTGTCGTGAGTTTGGTACCGCAACCGACCATGCGGAGGACCGCCAGATCCGGCAGCAAGTTGGAATAGGCCAGGCCACTGAAGGGCCCGCCGGGACGAGTCGTCGTCCATTCCCAGATCCCTGAATGCAGCACGTGCAATTGCCTGCCGTCGCTGAGGGTGCAAGGTGGCTCGGAACTCTCTGCCACAGCGTCGCCTACCGCAGGTTCGCGTGGCGGACAGACGACGGTCGACAAGTAGTACAGCTCCGCCGCCGATGGCAACCGCTTGCCTTGCCGTTCCAATTCCCCGACACGATTCCCAAATAATCTCCCTGGCATCAGGCCGGACTCTGGCTTTGCATCGGCGGTTTCCGGTCCTGCTGGCAATCGCTTCGCGGCAAGTGTCGGCTTTGCGGGATCCACGTAGAAAGCCGGGACGTGCCACAGCTCCGGTTTCGACGAGCCAGAAGACGTGGGCAGCGTCAACCGGTCCGTAGCTTCAGTGAAACCCATCTCGGTGGTGATGTCAGGACGCGGCAATTGGATGAATTTGGTAATGACCACATGGTCTCGATTGTTCTTTCCCAATTCCCAATCCTGCTGGATCACTCCAGCTTGAGGATGCTCTCCAATTGTTGGCACATGGCGGTAGACCTCATGGAATCTCGACGGTTCGCTCTTGAGCACGGCGACGACCAAATAATCGCCAGGAGCTAGTCGCATCGTGAGCGGGGGATCGCCGCCGCCATCACTCGCATTTGCGCTGAGTCCGTTCGGATCCTCGCTCTTCTTCTTGGTGAGACCCTTCGCGTGTTGAATCTTCGTAGGATCGGGTTCGCCTGTGTCGGGGTCGATGGCCACGAGGGTGATTTCACATTCGCCCGGTTTCGTCGAGAACTCGACTTCACGCAAGTTGGTGGATTCCGCTGTCGGACCGAAACGCGAGATTGCAAATACGGTCACGCCCGACACCACGATCGCCAAGGCCGACATTGTCAGTAGGAGCCGGCGCTTTCGGTGCAACCATTTTTGCACGCGATACGGGATCGGCGCGGGAATTCCTTGAAGTGTTTCACCACCGATGAAGCGGTGCAGGTCATCTGCCAATGCCTGGGCGGTCGCGTAGCGTTTGTCTTGATCCTTCGCCAAGCACTTCAGGCAGATCGCTTCCAAATCGCGCGGGACTCCAGGATTGATCGCTCGTGGAGGGAGCGGGTTGTCATGCTGGATCTGATGCAGCAAGTACGACGGCTCACCGGAGAAAACCGTCTGCCCCGTCAATAGTTCGTACAAGATGACCCCCAGGGCATACACGTCGGTCCGGCGGTCGATGGCGTTGTGATCTGCTCGAGCTTGTTCCGGAGCCATGTAGGCGGGCGTGCCAACCAGTTGCTCAGGAACCGCCAAGGAATCATCCGTGGCCGCACGTTTGGCGAGACCGAAATCGGCGATGTGCGGCTCGCCATTGTGGTCCATCAACACGTTCGCCGGCTTCAGGTCGCGATGCACGATGCCATGCTCGTGAGCGTGATGCACCGCGACCGCCAACTTGCCAACCAGAATCGCCGCCTGGGCATAAGACATTCGGGATGTCTTCATAAGCGCCTTGAGGCTGTAACCATCCACGTAGTCGGAAACGATGAATGCAGAGGACTCGTCTTCGCCGACTTCGTGAATCGCGACGATATTCGGATGCCGCAACGTGCCGGCGGCTCGCGCTTCTCGGAGGAACAACGCCAGGTTGACCCACTGCATGCGATCCCTGCGCGGCACTTTCACAGCGACGTCGCGGTGGAGGAGCGTGTCTTTCGCGCGCCAGACCGTCCCGAAGCCGCCTTGTCCCAAAATCGACAGCAATTCAAAGTGCTACACCCACCGCCTCGGTGCGTTCGGCAAGGCAATCGTTTCCGCATTCGGGTCCACGGGGCCAGTAAAGGGATTAATGTCTGATCGCTTGCGCGGATCGCGGCGCGCTTCGACGACCAGTTCCTCCAGAATTGGGAATGCTTCAGGAAATCGCTTCCGATAGACCGCGAAATCGACTGTTTCTCCCCTGCGACGTCGCAGGTCGATCTCGATCGCCAATAGCTCGATCAACAGAGTTGACCGTCCCGAGGCTGAAAATTCGGCAATGACATCTTCGATGCGCCACCACTTCCCTGCCTGCGCTGCGGCCTCAAATTGATCGCAGACCAGATCAACTTGGTCACTTAACGAAGGTTTAGAAGGCTCAGGGGAAGACGGGGTCATGTTCGCTTACCGCTCCAGTTCCTTCGACCAGGTTTCACGAATCAGATTGAGCTTGCGGATGATCGTGCGCGGCGTGACGCTGAGCTTGTTCGCGATTTCGTCGTGGGTCAAACCTTCGAGCTTCCAAACCGCAACGGACCGCAGCCGGTCGTCGCGCAGCATGGCGAGCAACCGCTGTTGCTCTTCCTCAAGCATCAAAATCAATTCTGGGGGCGGCTGCTCATCGGTCAGCGGAATCGCGGGTATGGCCGTGGAACCGCTCACCGTCGTTTCCAGGCGGCTCAAGGGCACCGCGTGACCGGCCCGCTGTCCCCGCGCGTTGTAGGCTTGCCGATTCGCCGCCTTCCGGCGCGTGATGGCCAACAGCAACCACCACAACTCGTCGCGATCCTTAACGGCCTCGAAGCGTCCCGCGGTGGCTCCGCGCCACAACGCTTGAAAGACACTTTGCACCAAATCTTCTTCGTCGGCCACCGGTGTCACAACTCCGCCGAAGCGACTTCGCGTCAGCCGCAGCAACGCCGACGAGTAACGCTTCCAAAGCTGTCGAGCGGCCTCTTGGTCTCCCTGACCAAGCTGCCGCAGCCACACGGTGACTGAGTCATCATCCAAGATGCCACCTCTTCCGCCGTTGTAGATCGAGGGTGCCAAGTCCGGTGCAGATATCAAGTCAGGTGGGCGATTCCTGGCTCAAACACATGTCGAATCTCGTTTCGGGAATTGGATCAAGATTTCAGCAAGCCGGAAAGCGAATACTTCCATGACCAGCGCGGAATTCGACCGTCGAACGCCAACGAGTTGACTCCAGGCACCACATCCATCGACTCGGACAGCCACTAGGAAGGCGAGGGCGTCAACCATTTACCGATCTGATCCTTCGCGGCGTACAGCGCCACGCAGGTAATCAGCACAAAGGCGATCCACAGCAAGATGTCGAGCAACAGCCCCGGCGTGATGCGGCGGTCGGTGCGGCGGTAGCGGAAGAAGACAGTCACGCCGCTGATCAGCGGCAGCATCAGGCCCTGAGCGAATCCGCCGATGACGACCATCTGACGCGGGTCTTTGAACGTGAAGAACAGAATCAATGCGATCACCGGAATCAGCAGCGAGAAGCGGTGAATCATCTTGGCTCGTTGTTCGGGGCGCTCGTAGCGGACGAAGCCGGCGAGGCTGAAGAAGTCGGCCAGCAACCGCGAGTTGCCCGCGCTGGAGATGTAGAGCGTCTTGAATAACACTGCTCCCGCGCCGATCAGGAACACGATCACCGTCCAGGTGCCGAACGTGTCCTCGAACATGCGGGACAGCGTCTTGATCATCTCGGTCCCTTTCGGGTCAAGCCCCTGCGGTTTCAGCACCGTCGCTCCCATGAAGTAGAACGCCAGTGTCGAGATCGTGAAGACGATCATGCTCACCCAGGCATCCAGGTGCATCACGCGAATCCAACCGCGAGCACGTCGTGCCCAATCGTCGGTCGGTTCGCAGCGGCCGGCGTAGCGAGCGTAGCCTTTCTCCAGACACCAATACGGATAATAGAAAAGCTCCGAGGCACCGACGCCGGTGATACCAAACGCTCCGAAGGCGGCCGCGATTCCGGCGGCCGGCATGGCAAACGTCAGCCCTTCGGCAACTTGACCCCACGGGATCGGATACTTCGTGGCCGGCAGAGCACACGTCGCCGTCAGTGTGATGAACGTCAGGCCGACCACCAGAACCGTCGTGATGAATTCGATGCGTCGATAACTGCCGCTCCAGAGCAGCCCAATCGCCGTGATGCAGGTCAGCACGGCCCACGGAGATTCCGGCCGAATCAGGATCGACTTGGACACTGACGGCAAAGTGTCCCTCAACGACTCCGCGATGCTCGGCGACACGTTGGGAAACGCGAGGTTCAGCGATTGCCCCACCGTGCCGGTCATGGCTCCGAGCTGAAAGATCGTCGTCAGCATCATGAACAGCCAGCACCAGAGGATCCAATGTGCTCCCGCCCTTGGTCCCGGCAGTTCGTTGATCGCACCGAGCGTCGGCTTCCCGGACGAGATCGCGTAACGGCCCAGTTCGGTTTGGACGAAGACCTTGATGATGCAACTGAAAATGATCAGCCACAAAAACAGGAAGCCGTGATTGGCCCCCAGCGAGGTGGTCAGCAGCAGTTCACCCGAACCGACGATCGAGCCGGCCAGGATGATGCCCGGTCCAATTTTCTTCAGGGCAGACCACAGCGAGACAGGAGGTTCCTGGATGGCATCGTTGGGCAGGGCATACGGGTCGTATTCGAGAGCTTCCGACATCAGCGGTCCTTTCGCGGTGGAGTTGAGGGTCGCTCATGTTCCAAGCTTGAGCCGGCAAAGCAAGCGTTGGGCGGAAGCGCAAACGGGGGATTCACTGCCCCGACGTTGCCGGCCACGAAAAGTCTAGGAATAAATTACGCCACTGGGCTTGTCCCAGTGGTTCCCTCGCTTTTGCACTACCCCGAGCTTCGCGGACATAGGTAGTGCAGAAGCGCGGGAACCACCCCGACAAGCGGGGTGGCGTGATTCTTTCACAGCCTCGGAGTGCCCGGTCTACTTGGGAACTCCCTCGGCTTCACAGCTTTCGCGAGCATCCCCTATAGTCCGCCCTCTCACGGATTCGAACGGGGCCTCTTAGAGACTTCCATGAAAACACGGTTGTTTGTATTCGCACTTTACGCGGCCACGTTGTTGAACTGGTCCGCTCCGCTGCCGGCGCAGCACCAGTCCATCGCTCTCATTAGCGCTTTGGCGACTCCCGCTTGGCTCCAACAGCCTGAGCCGACGATTGATCTCGAACCGGCTCCGAAGGCCGACGCGTCTTCCCAACCGGCGACTAAGAAAGCCGCCGAGCCGAATCCCGGTGGTTTGACGCTTGGCTGGAAGCAGATGAAAGAGCTGTTCCTCGGGTACAGCAGCGTGCCGATGTGGACGCTCGTGGCTTGTTCGGTTTTGACTCTGATGCTGGTCATCGAACGTCTGACCGCGTTGCAGGCTCGCCGCGTGATGCCGCGAGCGTTCGTCACCCGCTTTCTGCAACGCTTGCGGGAAGGACCGTTGGACTCCGCCAAGCTGAGCGAACTCAGTGAAGTCTGCCGAGAGAACGGCAGTCCGATCTCCCGCTTCTTCGCGATCGTGGTCGAGAACGCCGGTCGGCCCTCCTTAGAGATTCGAGTCACGATCAGCGACTTCGCTGATTCAGAACTGTTTCATCTGCGCAAGAACATTCGCGCGATCAGCGGCTTAGCGATGCTCGCGCCTTTGTTGGGACTATTCGGCACGGTGCTGGGAATGATCAGCGCGTTTCATGCGCTGTCGCAGCAATCCGGGTCCGGCAAGACCGAGTTGCTCGCGTCGGGCATCAGCTTGGCATTGATCGCGACCGCCAGCGGTTTGGCGGTGGCGATCATCGCGTCAGCCGCCTACTACTACTTGCTGGGCCGCATGGACCGGTTGATTCAAGAAATGGACGTCCTGACCAACCAGGCAATCGCGCTCGTCTCCAGCGACGGACGCGCCCGTGAAGGGGACAAGAAAGTGCGTCGTGGGCCAGCCACGCCGGGCGAACCAAAGTCCGCGTGATTTGTTTGAGCATAGACCAGCACGACGCGCTAGCGAGTGGTCGCATCGAACAACCACTCGCTAGCGCGTCGTGCGAAAAGTGATAGCCGTCTTTGAATTTGAGATCCGATGCTGCATAGCAAATCCAACAGCGCTGAAGAGCCGCTCTTCATCAATCTCACGCCGATGATCGACGTGATTTTGACGCTGTTGATTTTTTTCATGGCGGCGACCAAGCTCTATGACTGGGACGAGCAGAAACTCGACGTTCAAGTTCCCGTTGTCTCCAGCGCTCAGCCTCTGACCGATGCACCGGACGACATCAAGCTGCGGGTCTCGCGCGAAGGGACCATCGCCTACAACGAAGATGTGATCGACGTCGCCGAGATGAAGCGCCGGCTGCAAGCCGCTCGACGAAGTTATCCCGATCAAGGCGTAATGATCCGGGCCGATGGCCGCGTCGCACATCAGAAGGTGGCCGAGGTCATGTCCGCCTGCCACGCCGCCGGGATTGGTCGGATTCTTTTCTCGGTGCGTGAAATCGCCGACGAATGAACTACGCGAGGATCTCTTTCGCGACGTTGCCAGCGACGTCGGTCAGTCGGAAATCTCACCCGGCGTGACGGAACGTCAAACGCTCGAGACCGAGCAGGTGCAGCAGCGTCGCGTGCAGGTCGTGCGTGCCGAGGCGACCTTCGGCCGCTTGCTCGCCAAGTTCATCGTTCGCTCCGTAACGAAAGCCGCGTTTCAGTCCGCTGCCGGCCAGCCGCATTGTGTAGCCTCGGTTTGCGTGGCCGCGGCTGTGGCGATGAATCCGAGCAGGCACGCGAGAACCATTCCCCTTCGAGTGACGACATCGGACCACACACCTTGCATGAACAGACTCCTTGAGCGGTAATCGTCAGGAAGAGGACTTTCAAGAAGGAGAATCAGAAACACAAATACCTGCCGACCGACGGTTGAGTCATTTCTCGAATTCATGGAACTCAGATTGATCTTTTTACGACACACGGCGAGCGGCTGGGTGTTAGCCCACCGAGTATCCTTGGCAAGATTCGATCACAGAAAACTCGGAGGGCTGACTTCCAACCGCTCGCCTGTCACCAATGGCGCCTGCTGATTGGCTGAAACGGCTGGGTGGCTTTACCTTGTTGTCCATGCCTGACTCACTCGACCGTTATCGCCTTGTGGAACAAATTTCGGCGACGCCTGACGCTGTCCGGTATCGTGCTGTTCGCAAGGATTCTGCTCAGTCGGTGGAGATCCAGATCTTTAAGTCCACGGATGCGGAGCGCTCGCGGCGTTGCCATCGACGTGTGAAGCTGGCGCAGATGGTGCAGGAATCGAGCGTTCGAGCGATCTTGGCATTCGACTCGACCGTGGTCTCTCCGTTTGTTGTATTGCCGGAAATAATGGGTCGGTCGTTGCGAGACGAGTTGGCGACTGAGTTGCCGGTCACGCCGAATTGCGCGCTGACGATCGTGAGTCAGGTGGCGACGGCCTTGGTCGCGGCGCATCGCGTCGGACTCGCGCATGGAACGATCACGCAGGAGCACATCACCGTCGCCAAAGCCGATTTGGGGAAACCGCTTGTTTGCCAAATCTGCTTTGCCACAACACCGCCTCACAGCCGCGATGATTTTGCGGAGGATATTCGGCAGTTGGGCGACTTGTGGTTCTGGCTGACTGGCAGCGATGTTCCCGCAGTGCAAGCCGCGCTGCGAGACGACATGCGTGCGGCGGACCCACTGGATCGCCCCAAAGCCGACGACGTGTCAGGACGATTGTTCGATTGGCTCGCCGCCGACACGGCGGTCGGCGGAGGGACGATGATTGTGTCTGCTCCGACACCGACGGAACCGCCCGGCGAGCGTTTGGAGGAATCACCGGCCATCGACTGGGGCACAAGCATCATGTCGCCGGAGGAGGTGGCGGAATCGAACGCGCGTGAGCAACAAGAGCTTGCCCGAATCCCCTCCGGCAGTGGCGCTGTGATTGCAGCGCAGTCGCTTCGAATCAAAGGGAGCCAATCGCGGCCATCGGCGGCACCAGGCGTTGACCCGCTGTTGGATCGGCCGCAACTGGGACGATTCAAGCTGTTGACGAAGCTGGGTGAAGGGGGGATGGGAGCGGTTTGGAAAGCCGAAGATCCGCTCGATGGAAAAATTGTCGCGATCAAAGTGTTGCGGTCAGAGCTCGCGAAGAACGACGTCGCATTGAAACGGTTTCATCGCGAAGCGCGGATGCTGGCGGAAGTCGAAAGCCCGTACATCGCTAACTTGTTGGAGCTCAATGCCGAGGACGGCCTGCAATACATCGTCATGGAATTCGTGGACGGGCAGGACTTGTCGGCCTGTCTGAAGTCGCGCGGTCGGCTTTCGGAACGTGACGCGGTCGCGATGGTGGCGGATGTCGCGCGGGCTTTGCGTGAAGCTCATGCACGCGGTGTCGTCCATCGCGATTTGAAGCCGGACAACATGTTGCTGATCTCCAATCCGGAGGATGAGCAGGCTCCACCGCGCGTGAAGCTCACGGATTTTGGACTGGCTCGCGA
>SXKJ01000027.1 GCA_005778115.1 Planctomyces sp.
AGAACCGCGAGAATTGTGGTGAGTCTCGATGACTCGACCCACCCTACGCTTGGAAAACATCCCAAAGGTGTTGTGAGCGATTCGCCGCTGTATTTTCGCGTAGTCGCTTCGTATTCTGTTCCGTCCTTCCGCTCGCCAAAGCTGCTGGGAGACGGCTTTTCGAGATTCACTTTTCTTCCACACCATGCTGTTCAAGCCACAGCGAAAATCGGCTCAGGAGTTGATCGTGTTTCAGTCTGTTGCCATCGTCGGGGCCACTGGGGCCGTGGGTCGGATCATGTGTCAGTTGCTCGAGGAACGCGCCTACCAAGCCGGCAGTTTTACGTTCCTCTCGTCGAAGCGGAGTGCTGGCACGAAGCTGACGTTTCAGGGCAAGGAATACACGGTTCAAGAACTGACGAAGGACTCGTTCAAGGGACACGATCTGGTCATAGGCAGCACGCCGGATGAGACAGCTGGCGATTACTTTCCGGCGGCGGTCGAAGCTGGCTGCCTCGTCATCGACGAGTCCGGTTTCTTCCGTATGAAGCCCGAAGTGCCGCTCGTCATCCCGGAAATCAATCCGCAAGACGCGCTCGCGCTGTTGAAGGCCGGACGCGGGATCATCTCCAGCCCGAACTGCTCGACCACGCAGATGGTCATCGCACTGAAGCCACTGCACGATGCGGCTCGCGTGACGCGGTGTATCGTCAGCACCTACCAAGCCGTCAGCGGAGCCGGCTTGCAAGGCTCGGTCGATCTCTTCGAGGGAACCAAGGCCAGCCTCGCCAGCGGCGAGTATGCGTACTCGGCGTTCAAGCACGCGATCGCGTTCAACGCCATCCCGCAGATCGGCGGCCCGAAGGAAGAGGGCTACACCAGCGAAGAGATGAAGATGGTTTACGAGACTCGGAAGATTCTCGGCGACCAGTCAATCCAGATCTCCGCGACGTGCATCCGCATTCCGGTCGCCAACTGCCACAGTGAGACCATCTGGGTGGAAACCGAACGCCCGGTCTCACCCGAGGAAGCTCGCAAGCTGTTCGAATCGTTCCCCGGCATTGTGGTGCTCGACGATCTGGCGAACGGCCAATACCCGATGCCGATGCACTGCTCCGGTCGCGACGAAGTCTTCATCGGCCGCATCCGCCGAGATCTCTCGCACCCCAACGGTCTCACCTTCTGGTGTGTCAGCGACAACCTGCGAAAAGGTGCTGCAACCAACGCGGTGCAGATCGCAGAGCTGCTGGCAAACCACAAGGGATGATTACTGAGGGAAACTGAAACCTTGGCGTTGGCACCAAGATTTGTGCGCGTGCGAGATGGCACTGGTCCAATTCGTTAGCCAATGATTTCTCCGAGGGCAGGCCGTGTCCTTCGGTGGCGGTTGAGTAGAAGCGGTTGCAAAATTTAGCACGACGCGCAAGCGAGTGGTCAAAACGTCGGACAATCAACCACTCGCTCGCGCGTCGTGCTGGGTTTGAAACTGCCTCTAGCATTTCCCGCCAATCGTTCCATCGCGGTCGCGTGTCGGCCGAACAATCCACGCGATTCCATCACTTCGATTGCGGCGCGGAGTCGCTTGCGGGGGCCGCTGGTGCCATCGTCGGTGCGACGAACGGAGTCGTCGGAGAGTTCTTCTCACCCGACGTCTCCAGCGCCGCTTGCATCCGGTCCAGCAGCATGATCTTTTGCCAAATGTTGCGTGTGAGTCCGTTGGTCAGCGATGTGATCTCGTCGACGGCATCCAAGGCGACGGCATCAGGAAACTCTTGCACGTAGATCGCAGCGGTCTTGCTGATTATCGACAGCATTTCGCTGGAGTAGTCGAGATACCGGCCCAGTTCGAACGGCGTCAGCGTCCGTTCGGGGGACGAGGGAGTGGGTGGTCCCCCCAGCAGCAGCGGTTCCGGATCTTTGGTGAGTTGGTGCATATCGACGATGTGCGCCATCGACCGCAGTTCGTGCAGTGCTTTGAGTGCCTGGCGGCGCTTGAAACGCAATTCCCAAGAGAACACGAACAGACTCATCGCACCGATCGCGGCGAGACATGAAATCAGGCCATCCATGGTTTGAGCAAAACCGCTCACCTTGTAGATATCGTCGCTGGGCTGCACTCTCCACGCGAACCACGTCGCCAGGGCGAGTCCGCTGGTCACCAAGAGACACTGCACGACTCGCAACGGAATGTTCGGGCGGCTGATGTGATGCGCCCGCTCGGCGGCTTCACGAGCCATGACGGTCAGTTCGGCCGCAACTTCACGCAAACTGGCGTCCGGAAAACGCTCAGTGATGCGCTTTTCGAGAAGCTCGACGGTTCCGACAACCATCTCGGGTTGCAGGCTGCGAAAGCGTTTGGGCATGAATGAAACCTGTTACGCCTTGCGGACGATGATGCGGTTGCCGGTGACTTCAGTGACGACGATCTTCTGGCCGGGGTCGATGAAGTCCCCTTGGCTCTGCACATCAAAGACTTGCTCGCCGAAGCGAGCTTTGCCGGCGGGCCGAAGTGTTGTGAACGCATCGCCCTCTTGATTCAGCAACCATTCGAATCCAGCAGTCAGCGTACCTCCCAGCATATCCGGACGGAGACGCGGAGCATCGACATCCGCCCCGGTCGGATCGGGCGGGGACAGAATCAAGTGCTTCAAGAACGGCATCTGCGGCAGATAGCGACTGATGAGCATCGTCACGCCGATGACGCTGACCAGCGCGACGCTCAGCGTGCCCAGCGACTTGGTCATCTGAGTCATCTCGGAACTGGTTGTCGGGAGCACGAATGTTTGGCTGGCCAACACCAACGACGCCAAGATCGCCAATACTCCGGAGATGCCAAAGATGCCGAAGCCGGGAACGACAAAAATCTCCATCAGAATCAGGCCGACGCCGAACAGAAACAGCACGATCTCCAACACGTCGGCCGTGCCTCCCAGGAAATGGCTCCAGAAGAACAGCATGAAGCAGAACGCCGACGCAATGCCGCAGAACGACGTCATCGTGTGCAGTTCCAGATAGATCAGCACGCTGCCAGCCAGCAGCAACAGGATCGTCATCCCCGGCGTGTTGAGCGTCCAGACAAGCGTATCGACCCAGGTGCGGCCGACCGCTTGCGGGATCTCCCCTTCTGGGATTCCCAGCCGCTGCCGCAATTCGTCTTCGTCGGCGACTGGAGCTAAGGCCAGCTTGAGTTCGAAGGAACGCAGGCCATCCACGATCAGAAGGTTTTCCCCTTGGCATTCCGGAACGACGCGACCTTTGATCCATTCACCGTTCGAGATGGCGATCTCTTCGTCGCTCATAAACGAGACGCGGCCGTTTTCGCGATGCGTCACCTGGAAGACATCCAGGTCTTTGTCGGCCATCGCCTGGCAGAGACCGGGCGGGCGGCCCTTTCGTTCGGCGAGCTTCTTCAATTCTGTTCGCAGAAAACTGACATCACCTTCGCCCGCTTTCTCAAGTTGCCGTCCGGGTCGGTTCGAAACTGGCGTGGCGTCACCAATCGTCGCGCTATTTTGCAGAATGATCTCGTCGCAACCCAAGGCAACGATCGCCGCGCCGCTGTGAGCTGACTTCGGAATATACGCGACTGTCCGAATCTTCTTGCTGTCGAGATCCGCGATCGCGTTGGCAATCGACAGGCTTGGTCCGAGTTCACCACCGGGAGAGTCGATCTCGAACAGGATCAGATTGACGTTTGAGGATCTCACGCGGCGAATTTCTCGCTCGACAAAACCTTCCAAGACCGACTCGATGGTTTCATCGATCCGGATGCGGACGACGCGCGGGGTTTCTCCAGCGGTCGCGTTCTCGCGCAGGAACTCGCGCGGGAAGTTGTAGAGATCGGCCAAATCGGTGCGAAGTTCCGCCGTCTGCGAAACAAGCACATCCAGTGCTCTGGCGCGGCGGCCGGAAAACGAGCCCAATTCCCCGGCCTCTTTGATCGTGATCACGTCCTGCACGACGACTTTGTTGTCGAGCAACCGTCGATGATCGTCCGAGGTCAGGACGCGGCTTTCGGAACCCTTGCGTCCATCCGCGTCAGCCTCGAGCTTGACCTTCAGCACCGTCTTCTGCGGGTCCATCAAACCGACGACGAGCCCGGAGCTCAACTTGGGATTCAATCGCTTCTCGACCAGAGATAGCACGAACTGTTGCTCTTCCGCGTCCAACGCTTTGCCGCGTCCGATGTCCCCCAGTTCGGCATCCGGGTGCATCACGATTTCTTTGCAGGCCAAGGCGAGGATCACGTTGTAGCCATCGATCCGCTTCTTGTCTTTCGGTTCCGGAATCCACGCGATGGTCCGCAACGAACCGAACTTCGCCGAGGTCAGTTCCTTCGCCAGATCGCGAAGCGATCCGAAGCGACTCGTTCCCGGACCAATCTCCAGAATCAAGATGGCCGAGCGGCCCTCTTGTTCGCCTTGCTGCTGCACCTTCCTCGCGGCATTCAGCACTTTGGCTTGGACGGCGTCACTGACGGGGCTGCCCACGCTCAGATACATCGCCAAAGGCGACTTCATGGCGGCCGGGGCGGGAGGGTCATTGGACTCTTCGGAACGGAGCGTCCGCGCCCACGGGCTAGGGCCGAGCAAACCAATGCTCAACAGCCAAATGCTCATCCCACTGAGAACACGAAGCCATTGCACGATGTATCTCCGACAAACCTCAGCCCGGTGATCATCCGGCGGTGTGAATTATAGGTCCGTCCAAAAATGACCGTCAAATCGCGGTAGCGAAGGTGATACCAGCCTAACGCAGCGAAGCCGCAACCCGTAGGTTGGGGCTCTGTCCCGATCTGGCCGGGACGGAGTCCCAACCTGCGAATGGCGAACCGTCAACAGCCGGTGATTCGCCCGGTAACGTGAATACTTGCCAAACCGACTCTGCTTGCGGCGAGGCCGTTTCAGGTCGTGACGGTCATCCGCCAGTGAGCCATTCAAATCGACGGCGACCGGCGATCGGACCCGGCATGTCCCCCGCACTCGGTCAATTGTGGTGTAGATTACCCCGCAGCGAAACCGTTTGTTGGGGCACTTTGGTTCCCGCAACGTCCGCACAATCGGCATGATTGTTAAAACCTGATTGACGCTCTTCGATGACGACGATTAGCATCACTCAGGAATTCCTCCCAAGTTCCGGAGCAATTCCTAGAGATGCGGCGACGATTGCCGTGAACTGCGATCAGCCGTTTGGCAATTGACTCCGTTCTCGTCCGCCCTTCGTTCTCATTCAAAGGATGTCAACATGCTGCCACGCCAACGCCGCCGTGGATTCACCCTCATCGAATTGCTGGTCGTGATTTTCATCATTGCGATCTTGATCGCGATTCTGTTGCCCGCTGTGCAACAAGCGCGCGAGGCGGCTCGCCGCTCGCAGTGCCAGAACAACCTTAAGCAGATCGGTTTGGCGCTGCACAACTATCACAACATCCATAAGACATTTCCCCCGGGGTCCATCAATACGCTCTTCACGAACATCACCCCGTCCACGGCGCAGCGTCAGACAAACCCGGTTGAAGCCGGGCAGATGAACTCGACCTTGTTGGGGTATCACGGCACGAGCTGGATGCTGCATATCCTGCCGCAGATGGACTACAAGACCGTCAGCACGAATTGGCTTTATACGCTGAATGTCTACGACAACGGCATGACGAACAGCACGGTCTTCAATCCCTTCCGCCCGGCACACACCGATGTTGCTGGTTTCTATTGCCCGACTCGTCGCGCCGATATGAATCTCGGAAAATTGTCCTATGTCAAACGTCCCGATAGCGCCAATCCCATGCCGGGTGGCGCAGGCGGGCTGTGGACCAAAGGCGGCAACGACTACAGCGGTTGTGCCGGACGAGGTCTGCTTTTCAATGACATGGCGATGGGTGTGTCGGGCCGTCCTATGTACGCGCTATTGCCCGATCAAATCCAAAACGATCTGCTTCAAGTGTACACGCCATCGCCGATCAACCGCGGAGTGTTCTACGCGAACAGCAAAACTCGCATCGCGGACATTTCGGACGGCACCAGCCAATCCTTCATGGTGGGCGAGGCCGCCCGATTGAATCATGCCACGAACATCCTGCAGCAAAGCAACGACGGTTGGGCGTGGGGCGGTGCCGCGACGTTGTTCACCACCCGCAACGGACTGAACAAGGGCCTGCACTACGACGCCCCCGCCAGCGATCATGAAAGCGGGGCATTTTTTGCGTACGCGGACGGTCGGGTTAGCTTCGTCAATCAGAACTTGAATCTTAATACCTTTTTCCTGCTTTCCAGCATCAGCGACGGGCTGACAGTGGAAGATGCTGAGTGAGTATTTAGACGGGCAACTGAGTCGTGCCCTGTCTCTGCGGAAACCTCATGGAGGCAGCTTTCGAAACGTGACGTTGCGAGAGCTGCCTCTTAGTCTTGGCCGCCGCGACTTATTGGGAGCCGGGCTGATGTCGATTCGCTTCGAATGTGAGCAATGCGGATCGGTCCTGAAGATCAAAGAAGATCTAGCGGGCAAGCCCGGAAAGTGCCCGAAGTGCAAGACCGCCTTCACCGTTCCCGCCTCGGAAGGCGCAGCCGACAGTTCTGGAGAGATCGCCACCACAAGGGACTCAGGCGACGCCGAACCCATGCTGGCCATGACAAAACCCGGGAACGCGAACGACGACTTTGATCTGGATGCCTTTCTGTTGGACGAAGACGAAGCCAAGCCAAAAACAGCGAAGACTCGTTCGAGCAAGTCACGCCGCGATGACGACAATTCCGACCATTCGGAAAGTGGCGGCTCTGGTAGTCAGTCCAAAAAGGCCAACAAAGCAGAGGAGGGTGAGAGCTTCTCGATCAGCCGTGGACCGGACTCTCCAGACAAACGTCCGAAGCAGACATCGCTGCCGGACGACGACGAGGCCGATGAGCCACCGACTCCGTCGCGACGCCCACCGGGGACGAATCCCAATGCCCCCGCATCCAACATCGCCAGCGATTTGCTGTCGAAGTCCGCCAAGAAAGGCAAGAAGACTTCGTGGACTGAAATCGGATCGGAAAAGCGCGAAGAAGACCAGTTCGACTGGGAAGGCTTTCGCCGCGAAGTCCTCAAGAAGGCGCTCCCCTTGGTCGTCGGCGGAGTTGTCCTGTGCTGGGGACTGTTCAAATTGGTCAACTCCTCGATGAGTTCGAAGACGTTTGTGCCACCGCTGGGGCAAGTGACCGGAATGTTGACAATCAATGCGAAGCCTTTGGTGGGGGCGGAAGTCTGGTTCCATCCTGGGGTGAAATCCATTGAGAAGGATGGCAAGAAGCACCCAGTCAGTTCGTCGATGGGGATCACGGACGCTGTCGGACGATACGAGTTGACTTATGTTGGCGACTTGAAGGGCGCGGTCGTCGGCGAATGTCGTGTCCAGATCGTTGCCGCAGGACGGCAAGATGTCGCAGCGCAGTATTTGGGATTCAAGGCGACGGCGACCCAAACGGTCAAGAAGGGCAAGCAAAGCATCGACTTGGAACTCTCCAAATGACGAGCCAAGTCATGCAGGCTGAGACGACGCTCCCTGTTCGGTGGAATCACGCGGAAAGTGAGTCTTCGAGCGCCGGCCGGGGGTGGCTGTTCGCGTGGCTGCTGATGCTTCTTCCCGCGTGCAGCTCAACAACAGATCTCGCCAGTGAGAGACACGCAAAGGCGGTCAAGGCGCTGATCGATCTCGGAGCGGAAGTTCGCGATGTCCAAGACGAAGTCTCTCACGACCGCGGGACGTACGTGTTTCTGTTTCCTGAGCATTTCACGCACGATGGAAAGGTGCAAAACGAAGTGCTGATCCTGATCCGCGAGATTCAAGTGTTGTTCCTGGATGTGTCCGATACCCCCCTCAAGGACGAGGCCCTGCCGGAATTGGCACGCATGCCCAATCTGCAAGTGCTCAACGTCACGCGCACGCGGATGACCGATCACGGCTTGAAGTTGGTCGCGGTGTCGCGCGACATTCGGTTGCTCAAGTTGAATCGCACGCGCATCACCGACGACGGACTCGCGTGTCTCGTCGAGATGCCGTCACTGCGCCTGATTTATCTGGGCGATACGACACTGACGGACGCGGCGTTGCCACATCTCGCCAAGCTGCCGCAGTTGGAAGCCATCAAGCTGTCCCGTCTGCCGATCACGGACGATGGCCTGCAGTCGCTCAAAGAATTGCCCCGACTTCGATTTCTGGGGCTCGACGGCACGTCTGTCACGGATGCGGGACTGCAACATCTCGAATTGCTCCCCAAACTGACTTACCTCGACGTGCAAAACACCGCTGTCAGCCAAAAGGCCGTCGAAGAATTTCGCAAGCGGCATCGCCAATGCCATCTGGAATACTGATGGCGAGACGGCAGTCGCTGTTCTCGTTACTTCGCCCAACTGACTGGGTCGCTGCGAAAGCACTGTCGCAGCAGTTCAAACAAGGTCGCTGACTGCGAACGCATGCGATCAGGACGTTCGAAGAAGCACTCGGTGGCGACGCAAAAAAACTCTTCGGGATTCTCAGCCGCGTAATCGTCCAACAACGAACGACGGCCGCGATCCGAGTCACGGACTTGGCGTGCGAACTCTCGCTGAAATGCTTCGAGCCACGGCTCGCCCTGATTCGTCTGAGCGGTTGGGAACCAGCCGGCCAGCAATTCGTGCAACACATGAGCGAACTCGTGCAGCACGACGTTCGTCCCCGGAGGTACAATGTGTTCGGCGGTCGGCACTTCGCTCCAAACGAGGATGACTGTCCCGCTCTCGAACCATGACTCGCCGAGATGTTCGTCCTCGACATCGTCCTCGAGCTGCTGCATCCAATCGCCGTGCGAGTAATCGACACCTTCAACGCCGATCCGCGCCCGCTGACCCTGATAGGGTGTCGGATGCACCAGCACATGCCGCACGCGGCTCAGCCATTCGTCATCGAATCCGAGCACCGTCAGCGTCGCATACGCGGCGATGACGACGCGGACTTCCTCGGTGACTTCAAAGCCTCGGCAACCCTCCCAACAGGTCGCCCTCACGAAGAACTGAATCCGCTGCCGCCATTTCGCGGTGAGTTCGGCCGACATTCGTTCGGCTTGTTTCACATGCTTTCGCAGCGTTTCTTCCCACGCTGCCGGAAACGGCTCCGCCAGCCAGCGACGACGGTGACGCTCTCGCAGCCAACCGAACATCTCGCGCTCCCAAAACTAATTCGGCCAGACAATGCGACCGGGGGTTGTCACCCGAATGCTGTAGAGCACACCGCCGCCTGTGACAAACAGCGTCTTGCGGTCCTCGCCACCGAACGCGCAGTTGGTGACTTCGTCGGTCGGCACCGGCAGAAAATCGAGCAACTCGCCGCTGCTTGGATCGAGCACGTAGATCCCCGCTTTGACATTCTCGGCCGGCTCGAACGGAGGATTTGGCTTGTTGAGTCCGCCCGCCACGAACAGCCGCCCTTTCTGATCCTGTTTGAGTCCATCAGGGCCGCGGCCTTTGCCCCAATCTCGTAGCAGCTTCTTGGAGGCGAGATCGACAGTGCCATCCGTACGCAGATCGAACCGCCATAAATTGCGCGCGCCATCGTGCGAGTCGTTGTTGTTATCAGCGACGAACAGAGTCCGATCATCCGACGAGACGAGCAATCCATTCGGACGATCGAGCTCTCGGCCGATGATGCGTGTCACCTTGGACTCGCCGCCGGTCACTTCGGGCGGGTCGATGCGATAGACCCCTTCGATCGTGCGGCCTTGATCGTCGCGAAGCTGCATGTCGTCACGGCTGCCGTAGCGCGGATCAGAGAAATAGATTCGGCCGCGCGAGTCCACGGTGATGTCATTCGGCTGATTGTATTTCTTGCCGAGATAGTTGTCGGTCAGGATCGTGAGCTTCCCATCGGTATCCAAGCGGGTGACTCGCCGCAATTTCGGCTCACACGCGAGCAGCCGTCCCTGCCGATCAAACAGTAACCCATTCGTGCCGGCATCTTCGCGATGGATGACCGACTTCCCCTCGCGAGTCAGCCGCATGATGTGCCCTTTGCCGCTGGAAAGGACGCCGAGTTGCGGATGCCAGGCCGGTCCTTCGCCACCGGCACCAGCTCCGGCTTCGACTTTCAGTTTGGCTTCCGGCGCAAAGATCGGATCGGCGGCAGCCACGGCAGACGCGAATCCAAACAGGCTCACCAGAAAACATCCCAGCGTGTGTCGCATGTCTTCTCCCGTGATTTTGGAGTGATCAAAACAATGGCCCGGCGTCTCGGAAGGCCGCCGGGCCATTTGAGGGTCGTGCTTGGTCCTGTGAAGTTATCTCGGCCGCGGGTTGCTGCGATTACCGCCGTTTTGATTTCCGTAGCCGTTGCCACCCTGCTGCATCCGCTGCTGTATTTGTTGTTGAGCCTGAATCGAGGCTCGCTGATTGGAGAGGGCCTGCATGGCGGAGCGAATCCGATTCGCCGCACCCTCGGCCTGATCAAGGTCCGCTTTGGCTTTCTTCAGGTCGTCGCGCGATCGCTGAAACGCGACCTTCGCGGAACTGAGCGCCGGATCGGTCTCGATTGATTCGGCCTTTTTCTTGGAGGCAGTGCCAAGTTCGGCGGTGGCCTCTTTGATCTTCTGATTCAACTCTTTGGCTTCCGAGTTGTCAGCCATCACCACGTCTTCAATTGTCTTGCGGCTCTTGTCCGCATCGGCCACCTTCTTGGAGAGCGCTTTGCGCGTGTCGGCCGAGGCACCCGCGCCGCTGTTGGCCTTCTGTTCGGCGACCGCATCTTCGTGAACCTTGACCGCCTTTTGATAGCCTTCGTTCTCGGCCTTGAGCATTTCGATCACTTTCTTGCGTACCTCAGCCAACTCGTCGCGAAGCGATTCCAGTTTGTCTTTGGCGACTTTCAACTCCGGCAAGTTCTTGGCTTCCTCTTCCGCGTTCTTCTTGGCCTGAGCCAACTCGCGCATGTTTTGTTTGTGTACACCGTCGACCTTCTGCCATTCGCCACGAACTTCCGTCGCGTTCTCGGCCGCTTCCTGAAACGCGCGCTCTCCCTCTTGAAGTTGCTGGCCAATTTGCTGGAGCGTCTGCTGCACGGCCTGCTGATTCTGCTGGCCTCCGCCAATGCCGATTTGCACGCCTCCCTGCCCACCACGACCGCCCCCCCCACGCCCCTGAGCACTTGCCTGATCGACGCTGCCGAAAATCAGCAAGGCCGCGATCAACGTCAGATTCGAGAGTTTTGAAGTTCGCATGGGAGCACCCTTTCTGCACCGGACCCGCTCACCGGGATAATTTCAACCTTTGGCACGACGCGCCAGCGAGTGGCCTGAGTGAGCGGCGTGCTGTCAGATCACTCGCTGGCGCGTCGTGCTAAAGTCATTCTAAACCAGATCGGCCGAATTCTATCGGTCGCTTTGCCAATTTCGACAGGTGAAGTCCGGCGAACCCGCATCGCGGGTTACAAAGACTCAAAGGTTTGCCTGGGCTACTTGTCTTTGTCGCGGATTTTCTCGTGGCACTTGTTGCAGGCATCGTTGGCGGAGGTGAAGTGCTCGGTAGCCTTAGCCGTGTCCTTGGTTCGAACCGCCTTGGCCATCGCGGTCATTTCGGTGCGGTACTTGACCGCGAGTTCCCTCCACAACGGCAGTTGGGCCGGGTCTTTGACTTCGTGCGTGTCGACTTCCATGGCCAGTGCGAGGATCGCCAGCGTCGTGCAATCGCGTGCCGTCTCCTCAGGCTTTTGCAACCGGCGCAGTCCGCGGCGGATCGTTGCCGAGCGACTGTTGACCTCTTCCATCATGCGGCCCAAACCGGTGAGCTTGTTCCATTCGGCGTCCGGCTTGGCAGTGCCGGCCGACTTGCCGGCGTGAGCGTCCTTGACCGCCGCGAACAGTTTCTTCGCGTCGTCAAAGGTCTTCGCCGCTCGCAACAACACGGCCGCGTCACGCAGGTCGGCCGCGTGGAACTTGGCCTTCGCCTTGTCCGGATGCTCGACAATCGCCTGAGCCATACAGGCCACGACACCCGCCGCCTGGTTGACCTCTTTCTTTTCAACCGTCATCGCGAACGCTTCCGCGCTGGCCGTTTGCTGGCCCAGCAATTCGACCTTCGCGTTGATCTCGGCCACGAGGTCATCAACGCTCGCAATCTCGACAATCTTCTGAGGAGCCTCGCCCCACGCCGGCAGCAAGCACAAAGCGGACGCGGCCAAGACAGACAAACTCAGGATGAAACAACGCATGGATTCTCCAGTATGGTTGATGTGTGAACGAAGGCGGGAAGGGCGAGGGGAGGGCATTCTGAAAGTGACCACACGCGCGGTCAAGTTGCCCGGACCAGTGAGTCGTCGAAGTAGTTGATCGACATCCCCGCGTCGATCACCAAGCCCTGAGCGTTGATGCCCGATGATCGCGGGCTTAATAGAAACGCGACTGCGTTGGCAACCTCGTCTGTCTGCACCGCCCGCTTGCGGAGCGTCGCTTTTTCCGCGTGTAGATAGCTATCGACGTAGCCAGGAATTCCCGCCGAGGCGGACGTCTTCAGCAATCCGGGACAGACCGAGTTGAACCGAATCGAAGAGAATTTGCTGAACGACTTCGCCAGGAAGCAGACCGACGAATCGAGTGCCGCTTTGACCGGAGCCATGTAGCCGTAATTCTCGGCCGCCATCCGCGTGGTCGAGATCGAGACCGTCACGACGCTCCCTTGTTCCTTGTCGATTAACTCGCGAAAGGCATTCGCCACCGCGATGAAAGAGAAGCACGACACATCAACCGCCTGCAAGAAGGCTCCGCGCGGCGTCGAGTGAAACGGCAGCCAGCCGGCGGAGTAATCGGCGAACGCCAGCGAATGCACGAAGCCTTGAATCGGCCCGTGCTGCGCGGCGATCTCGTCGCGGACTCGGTCGATCTGTTCTTGATGCTCGACATCGCAGACATGAATCGGCGCATCGCCCACGAGTTTACGAATCTGCTCGCGCCGCTCTTCGCTGCGGACAACGTGAATGACCTGTGCCCCGGCTTCGATCAACACCTGCCCGACATGCGCGGCGACACTCTTACGATTCGCCATGCCGAAGATGACGATGCGACGGTCGGTGAGTTGGAGGAAGTCAGTCATCATTTTCATAGGCACAAGGAGGCTCGCCTGTGCTTTTTGTTTCCAACGGCAGAACGCGCGACCGACAGGCGAGCCGCCCGTCGCTACTTTTGCACATACAGCTTCACGTTATGAGTCGCCCGCCCACCGGCGACGATGTCGAGTTTGCCGTCGCCCGTGAGGTCGGCACAGATCAGGTCTTCGGTGGCGACTCCGCCGTCGTCGATCGTGTGTTTGGACCACTTGGTCGCGGTCGCATCATCGGCCTTGTAGATGAACACGCCAGGCCCTTTGATCGGGCCGGGACCGGGATCGCTGAAACCGAGCACGATTTCGTCACCGCCATCGCCGTCGATGTCGCACGTCCACAGTGCGTGGCCACGATTGAGCGTTGCGTCGATGACGTGCCTAGGCCATAAGCCGTCAGCGGTTTTCTCGCCGGCCTTCGGCTCGACGTACACTGCGCAGGCTTGGCCGTGCATCGGCTCGACCGTGACGATGAATCGCGAGCCGCCTTTGAGCTTGCCGACCTTGATCTCGCCAGCTCCTTTGGCTTCCGGCTTCTCTCCGCTCGCACCGTTGCCGAGTTTTGTCGTCAGCCAATTGGCCGCGCCATCGCGAACCGCACCCGGTGTGATGAGATGCACTCCCTCTTGGCTGGAAGTTACGGTGTCGTCGATGCCGTCACCGTTCCAATCGAGATGCCAGTGGTTGTGCATTCGATTCATTGCCGCGTTCATGATTTTGCTCGGCCACGGATCGGTCTTTGGATTCTGCGGGATCGAGAAGGCCAGCAGTCGCACGCCATCCCCTTGCGTCTTGGTGAGCGGCGAGACCACCAGTTGCGGCCGCTTGCCTCCGGCCACGTTGCCGAACCTCATACGGTGCGTCCAAGGCTCGTGGCCGATCAGATGCACATGCCATTTCTCGTCGAGCGACGCGCCGCGCGACAGCCACACGAGCTGTCCCGTGTTCTTGCCTGACCAGCCCGCTCCCACCGCGAAGTCGATCTTGCCATCCTGGTCGATGTCCAACGGAGCGATGCAGACGTTGTCACGCTCCGTCTGGTCTTCGATGATGACTCGCGGCTTCCAATCGGGAGCCTGATACCACAGCACGCGGTTCTCCGTGACGGCGACGATGTCTTGTTTTCCGTCGCCATCGACATCGGCCAGCGTGACCGCGTAGCAGACTTTGCCAACATTGGGGTCGAGCGTCTTCGCCTCGAACTTGGGGAACTCCGCTGCCACAGTGACCGCACACACAAGCCAGCACACCCCAATGCCCAACGCACCGAGCAATCGCTTAGTCATCTCAAGTCTCCTTGTTGAAATGGCCCCGCAGAGGCGAGCGGCAGGGCGTCAGCCCTCCGATTCATTCAATTTCCGACGGTGACTTTGCTCGGAGGGCTGACGCCCTGCCGTTCGACACAATGACGAAACGGAGCGACCAACGCAATTCAATCCACAGCGTTGCGGCGGACATGTCGCTCGACGGCTATCATCCTCTCGTTCGCCCACTCACTCGCTTTCCTCGACTCTTCACGCAAGCCACTCATGTCCGCTCCGTACCAAGAAATCGTCCACGCGTTGCGGCAAGCGTTTCCGCAGCCGACCTCTGACCGGGTTCACGACGCCTACTTCGTGTTCTCGTTTCTGCGAGCGCTCGACCAAGTGGACCGCATGAAGTCCGTCAGTCCTTTGCTCGGCAAGCCGGAGACACTGGACTACTCCGCCGCGAAGCAATGCCGAATCGCCGATGCCCCCAGCACACTGGAAAGAGTCACCGAGGAATTGGCCGCCCACCTCTCCGGTCTGTTCGTCTCCGGCCACCCGCGAGCACAAGTCAACGTCGTTCCGGCCCCGACGATCCCCAGCATCATCGGCGGAATGCTGCCGTCGATTTACAACCCGAACTTGTGCAGCGACGAATCGGGCCGCCGAGTCTCCGTCGCCGAAGTCGAAGTCACCGCGATGACCGCCGAGTTGATTGGCTACCCAGTCGAACAAGCCGGCGGAGTCTTCACTTTTGGTGGCACCGGCACACTGTTGTATGGCGTCAAGATCGGTCTTGAGAAAGCGTGTCCCGGCACCGCGCAGACTGGCCTGCGCGAACCGGCCATTCTCATCTGTTCCGAGCGTGCCCACTACGCCTGCTCGACGGTCGCGAGTTGGCTGGGGCTTGGCGAGCAAAACGTCGTGCAGATTCCGACGTCACCCGAAAACGAGATGCGGACGTGTCTGCTCGAAACGATGCTCCGCGATCTCTTGATGCAAGGCCGCAAGATCGCCGCGATCGTCGCCACGATGGGAACGACCGACGCCTTCGGCCTGGATGACCTCGCCGCGATCATCGAGATTCGCGATCGACTGCGAGATGAGTTCAGCCTCGATTACACGCCGCACATTCACGCCGATGCCGTGATCGGCTGGGCTTGGAGCGTCTTCAACGACTACGACTTCACGACCAACCCGCTCGGCTTTCAACCGCGCACGGTGCGAGCGCTGGCCGGCACCGCGCGACGCATCAAGCATCTCGGTCAAAGCGACTCGCTGGGGATCGACTTCCACAAGACCGGCTTCGCGCCGTATGTCAGCAGCTTGTTCTTGCTGCGAAACGCGGCCGACTTGCAGCTCATCTCGCGCGATCAATCGGCGACGCCGTACCTTTTCCAATCCGGGCATCATCATCCCGGCAAGTACACGCTGGAGACGACCCGCAGCGGCAGCGGCCCGATGGCCGCGCTCGCCAATTTGCGGCTGTTCGGCAAGGACGGACTGCGGTCGCTGCTCGGTCATCTGGTAACGATGGCCTCGGAGCTTTCGACGCACTTGAAGGCTCATGCCTCGACGACGGTACTCAATGCCGACAACTTCGGAGCAGTCACGCTCTTTCGCGTCTATCCCGACGGAGTCGATACGTTTTCGACGCCGAAGCTCGAACAGACCGATGCGTCGTATCGCGATCGACTGAAAGCCAACAACGCCTACAACCGCCGTGTCTTCGAGTTGATCCACGCCGAAGCCCTGCAAGGCCGAGGTGTCGTGATCTCGCTGACCGACTGCTACCGCCTCTCGGACTACGGCGAACCGATCGTCGCACTCAAGTCGTATATCATGAGCCCGTTCTCCGAACCCGAAAACGTCTCGGCGGTGCTCGACTCGATCTGGCGAGCACGGCAGATCATTGCTCAGGAACAACGGCCGTAGCCAAAGCAGCTAATCGCGAGGCGGAGTTAACTTCCACGTCGCATTGCCAAGGCAGGTTTTTCGGCGAGAGCAAATGAATCCCGCGCTTCGAGGTTGCGGAGAGAAATTTCAGAATGGTCCGGCCAGTGCTTTCGCAGACCGTCGCACTGAGCTTCTCGATGGCCTGACTCAAGCTGCCTGGCATCCGACAGAGCACTCGGTAGGCCGCCTTGGCCTCTTCGCATTCCGCGCGGGTCAGTCCGGCGCGACGCAGGCCGATGCGATTGATTCCGACGCACAAGCCGCGATTGTCCAGCATGAAGTACGGCGGCACGTCCTGTGTGACCATCGTCAGGCCGCCGATCATGGCCAACTCGCCGATCCGCACGAATTGATGCACACCGACATTTCCAGAAACCATCGCTTGGCGTCCGACTTCCACATAACCACCCAGCAACGCGCCGTTGACGAGAATGGCTTCGTCATGCACTTGGCAGTTGTGGCCAACGTGCGCCCCGGCCATCACGAGACAGCGTTGCCCAACGACCGTTGCCGATTCAGGAGCCGTTCCGCGATGCACCGTGACGTGTTCGCGAAGAATCGTTCCGTCACCGATGCGGCAATAGCTGATCTCGCCGGAGAAAGTCCGATCCTGCGGCACATCTCCCACGACGGCTCCGGAGTGAATCTGACAATCGCAGCCGATTTCGGTGTGGCCGAGAATCTGCACGAACGGTCCCACGATTGTGCGAGGACCAATTCGGACGGGGCCGTCGATCACACAATACGGCCCGATGGTCGCCGTCGAGTCGATCTCGGCCGCCGGATTGATGATCGCTGAAAAATGGATTGCCATACTATTTGCCACCCTGAGGACTTCCCTATGCGGGAGGCTAGTTCCTTTACCCCGTCGTGACGAGAGCCTCGCAATGGATGTTGGGTAAACTTCCCGTGATCGAAGAAAGTTGGCTCTCCGCCATTCGTGTTGAAGACCGGAGTGAGCGGCACGGCGCTAGCCGCCGGTGCCGTCGAAAACGACCGGCGGCTAGCGCCGTACTGCCCACAGAACACAGCTTTCAACACGAATGGCGGAGAACCAGAACTTTCAGGCGAATGGAAACCACCAGCCATGAGACTCGCATCGCTCGCGTTCTTGTTGATCCTGGCTGGATTGCACGGCTCCGAGCACACGCTGTCGCAACCGCTGAGTACGTTTCGCGACGGTCCGCAGCGAACGTGGGGCTTCGCGCTATTCGGTCTGTTGACGTTCATCGACTTAAAGTGGATCTGGACGCTGATTCGGACTCGCAGCACCTCCGAGTTGGTCGGCGTCGTCCCCGCGTTACCGCTGCTGGGGTTCGTCGCTCTGACGGATTCCCGCGACGGCTGGCACCTGGCCGCTTCGTTCGTGCTGCTCGGCTGGATGCTGCTGTTCTTCGCGGCCAAGCTGTAGGAAGAGGAGAGTTGGTTAGTCTTCCTGCATCTGCTGATGCCGATCGCCATCGGGCTGACAATCCAGTTTCACAGCTTCGGCCTGTGGCAGAAATCGCTCATCGCCTATTTCGTGGTGCTCATCAACATGCACGACCTGCTCCGCCTGTGCGAGCACGAAACGAAACCACTCCCGCGCCCCGGCCGAGTTCCCGTCTCGGAACTCGCTCGAATGTTCTACGAATCGGGACGCTTCAACTCGTTGCAGCAGCGGGCGGACAACAACTCACACTCTCCGACGAACGATCAGGCTTGATTCCGTTTGCCACCTGCAAAACGCCATCGGACAAGCGGTTGTTGGATCTGGCATCATCTTCGCCAAACTTGACTGTCGTCCGTGACGCCGCGTTGTCGAGTGGCCTCTGCTGGAGATTCCTCAGATGCTGGTCTTAGAATGAGTTAGTGAAAATCGTCACTGACCTCGCAACAAAGGCGCGCCGCCATGAACACACCCAAAGTAATCGTCGAAAAGCATCCCGACGGTTATGTCGCGTACCCGTTGGGATTGAAAGGTGCTGTTGTTGGGCAAGGTGACACCTACGAGGAAGCTCTCGCCGACGTCCGGTCGGCGATTCAGTTTCACATTGACACCTTCGGCCCGGAGGTCTTCGAAGAAGACGATGTGCTGGAAGCCTTCCTGGTCGAGTCGGGAGTTTCCGTCTGATGGCCAAGTTGCCCGTGGATGCCCCGCGCGGCCGAAACATTCGAGCCTTTGAGCTGCTCGGATTTCGTGTCGTTCGCGAAGGCAATCACATCGCCATGTCACGCGACAATCCAGACGCAACGAGCACTCCACTGACCATGCCCAATCATCGCACCCTCAAGTCCTCGACGCTGCGAACGATCCTGACTCAAGTCCACGTCACGCGCGATGAATTCCTCGATGCCTTCAACCAAACCTGAGTGCGAACTCATTGGAAACAAACCATGACCGATTTTCTGAAGGCAGTTACGATCTTGACTGGGTTACTGCTCGTTCATGGCAGGGGAGTCATTCTCGCCGCTGAACCTCGTGCCGGTGATGAGGTGATCGAGAAGTATCTGACGAGTGAAACCAAACTGCTCAGCTTGAGTGTGCTGGCGGAGGCGGATTCACGGGAAGCTTGGGAGGCGAAGCGGGAGGAGATGAAGCGGCAGTATTGGGACATGCTCGGACTGTGGCCGGTTCCGGAACGGACGCCGCTCAAGGCGCAGGTCACGGGGACGATCGCTCGCGAGAACTTCACCGTCGAGAAGGTGCAATTCCAATCGAAGCCGGGGCTGTATGTCACCGGGAATTTGTATCTGCCGAAAGTTGTGGGGCAGGTTGGAAAGCTGCCCGCCGTCCTTTACGTCTGTGGTCACTCCGGCAAAGGACGCGACGGAAACAAGACCGCCTTTCAACAGCACGGGATGTGGTTCGCCACGCATGGCTACGTCTGCCTGATCATCGACACGCTGCAACTCGGTGAAGTCGCCGGCATTCATCACGGGACGTACAACCAAAACCGCTGGTGGTGGCATTCGTATGGCTATACCTCAGCCGGGGTGGAGTGTTGGAACGGCGTGCGCGCGATCGACTATCTCGTGTCGCGGCCGGAGGTCGATCCGGAAAGGATCGCGGTGACGGGGATCAGCGGCGGCGGAGCCGCGACGTTTTGGATCGCGGCGGCGGATGAGCGAGTCAAAGTTTGCGTGCCGGTAAGCGGCATGAGCGATCTGCAAAGCTACGTCACCGACAAAGTTTGCAACGGCCACTGCGACTGCATGTTCCTCTACAACAATTACCGCTGGGAGTGGACGACGATCGCCGCGCTGGTGGCTCCGCGGCCGATGCTGTTTGAGAACTCTGGCTACGACACGATCTTCCCGATGCCCGGCAACGAACGCATCCGCCAGCGGCTCGCGACGATTTACAACTGGTACGAGAAGAAGCCGGGCGAGTTGTTCGATATCGGCGTCACACCCGGCGGGCACGCGGACAATGTGGAATTGCGGCTGATGGCCTATCGCTGGATCAGCAAGCATCTTAAGGGAGACAACGCCGAAGTCGCCGAACCGCCTCTGCCGCCGTTCCCCGGTCAAGAACTGCGTGTCTTTCCCGAAGAGAGCGACCTTCCGAAGGACAGCCTCAACGGGAAGATCGACGAATCGTTCGTGCAACTCGCGAAGCCGACGACTCCGAAGAACAAAGAGGAGTATCACGCCTGGTCGCAGCGTCTACGTGGTGACTTGCTCGATCGAGTCTTCCGCGAGTGGCCCGATGAGATCCCGGCCGCAGAGGTTCGTGAAGAGAGGGAGAATCATCATGTCATCTTGCGAACAGACGCCGAAATGTCGGTGCTCGCCGCGCGGATGAATACGGACGCCGCCGAGCGGGGCGATCTGAAGCGGTTGTGGTTAGTCGTGCTCAACGTGGATGAGCCGGAAGGAAAACTGCCGGCCTGGACGAAAGGGCTGATCCCTGAAGGCCACCCGGTGACGGTCCTCAGCCCACGTGGCTGCGGTGAGTTCTCGGCGTGGACTCGCAAGAACCCGCCAAACTATGTCGATCGAGCACACGCCCTGCTCGGCCGCACGGTCGATGCCGGGCGAGTGTGGGACATCCAAGCGACCGCACGCTGGCTACATGAAGCCGAGGGAAACGTGCTGACCATCGGAGTGCTCGGCAAAGGCCAGGCGGGAGTTCTCGGTGCGTATGCCGCGCTGTTCGAGAACTGCATCGCCGAAACGATTCTTGTCGATCCACCGTCGACTCATCGCGACGGCCCGCATTTCCTCGGCGTGATGAAAGTGCTCGACGTGCCAGATGCGTTGGGCTTGCTCGCACCGCGACAAGTCAAGCTGATCAATGCGAAGGACGCGACATTTGACCGAGCGTTGGATGCCTACAAGGCAGCAGGCTACGCAGGGCGAATCGAGCGGAAGTGACGTGGAGAAGGTTTTCAACCTGCCCGTCACCTACGGTTCTTCACGGGCAGGTTGAAAATCTGCCCCACGAAACGTCTCACAAGTCATTCGCCCGTCTGCGTGAATCTCGAACGTGATCGCCCCATGTTCGGCAGTGCTGAGCACAGTCGTTTCGGGGCCGAAACGAGATCGCAGCGTTTCAAGGTTGGCTCGTCGATCCGCGCTGGCAATCAACCAACGCGGACGTGCCCAACGGGCAAGGTCCGTCGTGTTGGCTCCAAGGCTGCCGTGATGCGGTGAGAGCACAACATCGGTTCGCTGAGATGGCGTATGCAGCAAACGGATCAGGCCATCACGTTCCAGATCGCCGGTCAGCAAGATGCGGCAGCCGGCGTATTCAATTTGTAACACGATGCTGTTGGCGTTGTCGGGCGACAGTTTCTCATTTGCCGTCGGATGCAGCACATGACACCGTATGGCAGCTCCCAACCGAAATGAGTCCCCTTGCCACGTCAGCCTCACGGGCACTTCGCAATGCCGAGCCGTATCGAGCACTTGTCGAACCTCATGCTGATTCCAATCAACAAACTGCGGCGACACGAAGAGGTGCCCGACAGGGACGGTTCGCAACAACCCCGCCACGCCGTTGACGTGATCGGTATCCGCATGAGACAGGATGATTCCATCGAGCCGACTGTGCCCCCGATGCCAGAGCGTTTGCTGCACGACGTCGCGGGCTCGGCGACCATTCCCCATCATGCCTGCGTCGTACAAGAGCGTGCGTCCGGACGGGGATTCGATCAGCACTGACAGTCCATGCCCGACAGACAACACGGAGACTCGTAGCGGCTCCGTCCCGGGAAATGGCAGCGCCGCGATGAGTCCAATCACCGCCCACAGCCAGAATGCGTACCAACCGAGATGCCGCAGCAATGGGCCGCGCATCCATCCGAGCAAACTTCCCAGGCACACGAACACTCCAATCAGCCACCACATCGGTGGTGTTGGGACATAGCGATGCCCGCAAGACAACTCAGCGGCGATGTCGACAATCCACAGCATTGACCTCAATGAACAATCGAACGGAACCGCGATCCAACCAGCGACGGTCGAACTGGCAAAGCCCACGAGAAGCATCGAATACCCCAACCACAACGTCACTGTCGTAACAGGAATCAGTGGGATATTCGCCAGCAAACCAATCGGCGAGACCAAATGGAATTGCCGTGCGATCAATACCGACGAGAACAACCAAACGAAGAAGGAGATCTCGGTCCCTTCACGCAACTTCGACCAACTGCCGACCAGAGCTTTTTGAAGCGAGGTTCTGGGGAGCCTCTCCGCCAGCTCTTTCGCAAGTTCCGCTTCGGTCTTCGCCGTTGGCCTGACCGCATCCTTCTCGGCCTTGAGCTGATCTTCTTCCAATTGCCAACCGCGCCGCGCGGACCACCACACGATGACGGCGACCGCCAGAAAGGAAAGTTGTGCTCCTACATTGAACGCATCGGTCGGGTTCCACAGCAACAAGCCAAGCGCCGTGAACGCCAACAGATTGTTTGGGATCGTTGGCCGATTCCACGGCCACGCCAGCGTCGTGAGGAAGACCAGCAGCGCCGCACGCACCACCGGTGGCCCCGCCTCCGTAATCGCCGCGTATCCGCCGACAAACGCGAAAATCGAGGCAGCCGTCAGACCACGCGGCAGGTTCAAGAGTCGGCAAATGAAGCCAACAAACATCGCCAGGATCGCCACGTTCAACCCGGAAATCGCCAGCACGTGCATCGTACCGCTTTCGACAAACGCCTCGCGCTGCTGAGACGTCATTCGACTTCGACTTCCCAACAACAACGCCATCGCGACCGGCGCTGTGTCGGAAGACATCTTGCCGCGCAGCAGTTGCTCGCAGTGTTCGCGAGCGGCAATTCGCTGCCGTTGGATCTGCGCGAGCCAATCGTCAGGCCGCTTCAGAAGTTGAACGGCCTCCAGCGACCGGCACCGCAACACCGCGTGAATGCCTTGCGTCTTCAAGAACTCGGCGAAGTCAAACTCGCCAACGTTGCGCGGACCTTCGGGCAACGACAGCCGGCCGAACAGTTCAACCTCATCGCCGATTTGCAGATTGCTCGCCAATCCCGAGACATCGACTCGCACGCCGCCAGTGACATCAAGCCAATGATCGCCGTCACGAAGTTGACGGCATTTGAGGATCAAAACCGATCTCTCGCGCGAAGCCCACGGTCGCGACGACTCCTCGTCCAACTCTCGAATCAACTGCGGCCGCTCGGCAATCGTTCCGATCACTCGCGCGGGATGCGGTGCTTCGCGAGCGAAGAGCCCAATGTCGTTCGTTTCGCCCACGAACCAAACGTCGTGATGCCGCACGGCCCCCGTGCCGACGACGGCGAGCAACAAACAACCGGTCAACGAACGCCAGCCACCCAACCACCACATCAACGCCGCGAACAGCATTGCAGTTGCCGAGAATAACCAACCCCACCGGCCGATGAGTGGGATGTTCGCGTCAACAACGATTCCCAAAATAAACGCCAGAACGACCGGCACCCCAGGAGCGCGGCGGCGGACAAATAATGGATGCGCATCATCGCAGAAAGAAAACGTCATCAGCAAACCTCTGCACAGGTAGGCTTGTGATGATATCCGCGAACTTACGACGCGGCGATGTAGGGTGGGACCAGCGCAGCGCCGGCCCACCACTGCCCTGTTCATCGTTGCAATCTGGCGCCAATTCCAACCGACGACGGCATGCCTGCATCAAACGTTCGCGCGAACTCGCTGCTCCAGCATTTCCACGACCGGCACATTGGCATCGGGAAACTTCAGCGAGCGAAGTGACGCAACTTCTTCCCAACGAAAACCACACAGATCGTGGCTCGCTTCGGGCAGTTCAAGTGGTCGGCACAAATAGAAGTGCAGATCCACAGAGCCATACGCGTACTCGTAAAGTCGCCGAGTCAGTAGTTCGAGCACTTCCACACGCAAGCCGGTCTCTTCCAAACATTCTCGCACGGCGGCGACGGCTGGGTCTTCACCGGCTTCGCACTTACCGCCGGGGAACTCGGCAAAGCCGGCCAGGGATGCTCCGGGTGGGCGAATGCCGATCAAGTAGCTTCCCTGATTCTCGACCACCGCGATGCCTATGGTCTTGCGACGGAACTCCGCCATCGTATGTTTTCCCCGTAGCCTGACTCTCCGAGTCGGGAATACTTTCGTAAGACCACCCGACTCGGAGAGTCAGGCTACGCTTTGCCTACGCGCCGGTCTTTGTCTCCGCTGGCGGAGCACCCATCACATGGAAGCCGGCATCGACGTGAACCGTCTCGCCGGTGATGCCGCTGGAATGATCGCTCAGCAGGAACGCACCAGTCTTGCCGACTTCTTCCATCGAGATGTTGCGGCGCATTGGAGACATCGCCGGGTAGAGCTTCATCATCTGATCGAAGTCACCAACGGCAGAGGAACTAAGCGTCTTGAGCGGCCCCGCGCTGAGTGCGTTGATTCGGAAGCCCATCGGTCCGAGTTCGTGAGCGGCATAGGTTACCGAACTCTCGAGCGCGGCTTTGCAGACGCCCATGATGTTGTAGCCGGGGATGACCTTCTCGCCACCCAGGTACGTCAGAGTCAGGATGCTGCCCCCTGGGGAGAGAATCCCACGAGCACGATTCACGATGGCCAACAAGCTGTAGACGCTGATCTCCATTGACGTCTTGAAGCCCTCGCGACTGCACGCGACGGTCAGCCCCTTCAGATCTTCAATCGGAGCATACGCAACTGAGTGCAACACAAAGTCGATGGTCCCGAATTGCTCCTTCGCCACGGCGAAAACATGGTCGAGGTTGGCGTCATCCTGCACGTTGCAGGGAACGAGGAACTTCGCACCGATGGGCTCGACCAGCTTTTTGACGCGGCGTTCCATCTTCGGCATCGTTGGGTCTTTATCGGGCAGGTGGGTGAACCCCATCTCGGCCCCTTCATTTTTCAGACACTGGGTGATCGCCCAAGCGATTGAATGATCGTTGGCGATCCCGAAGATCAAACCCTTTTTGCCAGTAAACATGCCCATTGCGAATGAACCTTGTGAGAGATTTCGTGACGACAGGCGGATCGCTTGTCGCGGCTGTGTGCGGATGTGCTCAAAACGGACCGCAAGATACAGCCGAAAGAAAAGCCCATCAACCACGGTTCAAAGAGCGCTGACGTTCGTTGAAAAACGAGCGGTTCGCAGCCAGAATGCCCCTCGGTTTAGGCCGCGTTCGCGGCTTTTTTTGTCGACGTATCCCAAATCTCTGCGCCGGTCACATGCGAGCCGCGTGTGACCACAAGGCTGCACCTGGAGTTTTTCATCATGGCCAATGTGGCAAAGCTGGCAACCGATGCGCTCAACGCGAGCAATGGTCTCTTCCGTTTGGCACCGACCTGGGTGCCCCGATCGTTCTTGCAACCGGGCCTGCGATTGAAGCTGCATCCGGCTGATTACTACGCGCTCGGCACGCACCGCGGCGGCATTGATGAGCGGTGGTTTTCTTCAACGACGTTTGCCATGAACGACAACCGCGCGCCGGACGAAGGGCTGAGCTACGTCGTGTTCGGCAAAGAAAAATTCACGCTGAGAGACGCGATCGAGGAAATGGGTGCGGACACCGTCGGCTCGTCGATTTGGAAGAAGTACAAGCGCTGGCCGGTCTACTCAAAATTCTTCGACAACATGGGCCCGATCCCGCACCACATGCACCAGAACGAGAAGCAGGCGAAGCTCGTTGGCCAGGAAGGAAAGCCAGAGTCGTATTACTTCCCGCCGCAGATGAATCAGATCGGGAACAACTTCCCGTACACGTTCATGGGGCTCGAACCGGGTACGACGAAGCAAAACGTGATCGACTGCCTCGCTCGCTGGAACGATGGTGACAACGGCATCCTCGATCTGTCGAAGGCGTACCGCTTGAAGCCCGGCACCGGCTGGCTGATTCCGCCCTGCGTCCTGCACGCTCCCGGCAGTCTCGTGACCTACGAGCCGCAATGGGGCAGCGACGTGTTTGGCATGTACCAGTCGATGGTCGAAGGCCGGGCCGTCCCGCGCGCGTTGCTCACGAAAGATTTTCCCAAGAACAAGCACGACGATTTGGAACACCTTGTCGATGCGCTCGACTGGGAGAAGAACGTCGATCCGAATTTCAAGGACAACAATTACCTCGAACCGATCAACATCGGTGATACCGCTGCTGCCGGCTATCAAGATCGCTGGATCGTCTACGGTCGAGTTGATGGCAAGCAGTTGTTCTCCGCTCGCGAGTTGACTGTGATGCCGGGCGCGAAATGCACGATTAAAGACGGAGCTGCCAGTGGCTGGATCACAACTCAAGGCCGCGGCCGAATCGGCAAGCTGGCGCTGCAGACTCCGGTGATGATTCGCTTCGGCGCGATGACCGAAGACGAAGTCTTCATCACGCACCGTGCGGCCTGTGAGGGTGTTGAAGTGGAGAACACCGGCACCGAACCGCTCGTCGGCTTGCGTTACTTCGGCCCAGATGCGTTCGCGGACGATGTGCTGCCGCAAGTCGGCGACCACAAGAAGACCGCTAACGCCGCGACCAAGAAGAAGAAGCGGTAGTTGGCCGGCACTTACTCACGCGATGGCCTCAGCTAAGTCGTTTTCTCAAACGAGGGGGCTAGTTGATGATCATTATTTACAACTTCTCTGGGCTTCTTGTTGGTTTGCTCGGAGCAGTGCTGGGGTTCTTTGTCCTGTGCGGGCTTGCGGTCGTCGGGAGTCCCGTGTTTCTGTCTCCGGGATTTCTCGCGATTGCCGCCATCTGGTGTGCGCTTGGCCGAGCCAAACCGAATTTTGAAACCGGCGAGATGCGTCCCGCGCCCGCAATCTTTTTCATCCCGCTGTTTTACTGGGGACTGGTGATTGGAGTTCTCAGTCTGCCCGTCGCAGGCTTCGAAATCTTCGTCGCACCTCAGGCCAACCAAATGGCGGCTGATCAAGCGGTGAATGATCCACGAGTGAATCAATTCAAAGACCTTGAAGACGGTCTCAGCCGCAACCGGTCGGATGACGAGTCGCTCTCGGCTGCGTTGATAGCAATGATTGCCAAAATGCTCCCCGGCGAACCGGTGAACGTTGCGATCAAGTCCTCGGAAAGCCGCGTGCTCGTACTGATGAAGCTCAAAGACTTGAAGAAGATCAAGGAGTCAGATCGCAATCTCTTGTTGCAAGGCATTCGCGAAGTCGCTGAGACGCTTCGACCCGGGGTGCAGGTCTATGCGGGCATCAAGGGCAGGCTGATGTTTGGGGCCATCACCGTGCCGGGGCAACCAAACCTCGTCGGATCTGTCGTCGAAGAGCGAAACCTCTTCGCGTTCTTTGATGCGCCTCCCACAACGTCGACCGAGCCGAAAACAGAGCCAGCCGTCGAAACGAAGTCGGAATCCGCGAACGAACTCACGAACCCGACGGACGTGACAAGATAGGACTGTGCACTCAGCAAAACGAGGGCAGCGCTCTTACCATGTCACCGAATGATCGGGACACAGCGTGGGTGTCGCCCTCAGTTTTTCGGGCTCTCCGCCATCCGTGGTGATTTCAGGGCCAGTGAGCCGCAAGGCGCTAGCCGCGGGTTCTTTTCATCGACCCGCGCCTTGCGGCTCACGAATTCGTTTTCAACACGGATGGCGGCGAGCCGTTTTTCGGAAAGGTCGCTCACAGAATTAGCGGTAAGTCGGCAGCGCTTCGAGCGGGCCGAGCGACACCGCCGGCGCGACCATGACCGGCTGATAGGCCGTTGTCGTCGAGACGGGCATACCAGTCACCGAATCGTAGCTCTGGTAGCTTGTCGTTCCCCCTGGGGCATACGCCGGAGCACCGTAGCTCGGAGGACAACCAGCAGGGCCGCACGAGTTTCCATAGCCGCCACCGCCGCAGCCGTTCCACGGCCACCAGCAGCAGCAACCGGTTAAGCTCGACATCATCGCGGCCAAAGCCAGCATTGTTATCAGACGTTTCATGATGGAGGGATTCCTTTCCGAGAGGGGGCTCGAAGAGCAGACGCCACTCGCTGACTTGCCAGCGAATTGGCTCGAAGATGGGGAGGGGAACTTGAGAGGGAGAGAAGGGACGCTGACGATCCGGCGCGAGAAAATCACCGAGGTTCATCAAGCGGGGCGGGACAGTAGAAATCGCGTCCAAACAGGTCAAGACGGGATTTCGCGCGATCACTTCGAGCCATACATCTCGGAAAGTTGTTCGAAAAAAGCATTCAGCCGCTTCTGATGCGGGCCGGGTGTACCAGGTGGCTGCTCGAGCATTTCTTGCAAATCCCGGCCGACATACAGCAACAACGATTTCTCCCGATCACCCGGCTGAGCTCGTTCCTCCAGCCACGGAACAGTTTGATCCAGTTGTTTTTTGGCTCGTGTCACAAACTCAGCCCAACGGGCTTGGTCCTGAGTCCCCTCACTCTGCTGCTGCAATTCTTTGTAGATCGCAACGTAGCTCGCATAGATGTCGGTTCGCTGACGCGGCCAGAACCACCATGCGGTCATGATCGCGAGAAGTACCGTCGCGGCGATGGCCCCAGTCATCCAAGTCCTCATCCCGAGTTGTGATTTGGGACGCGATCTCGCAACGGCAGGCTGCCATCTCGGGGCTGGCGCGACGGGGGCTTCCCAGCTTGGCGACGGTTGCGGAGTTGGCTCCTGGATCGGACGGCTCTGTTCAGCGATTGGTGGCGGAGTGATGACCGCCGCCGGAGCAATCACCGGCACGTTGATTTCAAACTCCAGCTTGGGTGCGATTGCGGGTGGCTCGGCCGCTTTCGGTGGAGCGATCAGCGGTGTGTCGACTTCAAACTCAAGCTCCTTCGCATCCTGAACGGCGGGCGATTCCTTGGCCTTCGTCGGAACTCTTCGCCCTGCGTTCCTGGAGGCGGCTGATTCGCGTGGTGCGGCGGTCTCCGGCGCGAATAGGTCTTCCAACGTCGAAGACATCAGGCCGAGCGACGGGGTCTGTTCATCGAACAGGCCGGGAACTTCGTTGGCCGGTCGCCATTCGCCATCGGTTCCCTCCCGCACTTGATCACGGATCAGTAATGCGCCTGTCCGCGCCAACTCGGCCAGAGCGTCTCTCGGCATCGGGCCGAGCAACGCTCCGAAGTCCGTCTGCACAAACCAGTGATGCGGCGAAGAAGACATTTGGCCTGCCAAATCCAGAATCAGCGATGCGTCAACTTTCGCAGCATAACTCGAACTGCCAGTGCCAGCACGACGCGCGAGCGAGTGAATTTCTCAAACGACCACTCGCTGGCGCGTCGTGCTAATAGGTCGCCCTGCATTATCCCAGCGTCAGTAATTGGCCGACCATGTGACTCGGCATTTGATCTACGATCGCGCCTCGATACGTTGTTGCACAACGGATGAAATCGCGGAGTGAAACTTCTCAGCCGCCCCATCGAACTCGTGTTGGCGATCACATCAATGCTTCGCTTGAAGATTTTCGGAATCTTGATACTCGCTTGGGGCATCGCTTCTGGGTGCAACCGGCAGCCGACGGTTTATTTGGTGCATGGGACCGTCGTATTTCCGGATGGCAAGCCGCTGACCAGGGGAACGGTGGAATTCGAGGCGATGAATCAATCCAAACCGATCACGGCCTCTGGCGAGATCGCCCAAGACGGAACCTTTCGGTTGGGAACGTTCGCTGCCAACGACGGAGCGATCGCGGGCGAGCATCGTGTCGCCGTCATCTCGGACTATGAGATCGGCACCGGAGTCGAACGACCTGGAGAATTGCCGCCGCTGCAACTGCACCCCAAGTTCCGATCGTTCAAAACGTCCGGCCTGAAATTCATTATCAAGCCGCGGATGAACAACATCCTGGTGGAGGTCGACTACGCGCCTCCCGAAGCCAAGTAGACCAGTCACTCTGTGACTGGCATCTTCGAGTTACGAAGCGACTCGCCTGCTTTCTAAAACTCGCCGACCACTTCGTTGTCGTGGCGATTGGTCAGCTTCCCCAGCACATCGGTGGCAATCAGCACGCTGACGCCCCGCACGCTACCGTCGGCCATCGTGAAATTGCAGATGCTCTCGTGATAGCTGCCAAAGTTATCGAGGTAGGTATCGGTGGGAGACTTGGCGATCGGAGCACCGGGGCCGCCTCGCCGCGAGAAATTCCCTGGGTGATCGCCGTTGTAAATCGCTCCGTCTTCTTGAGCGATGCCCCAGCGAGAGGGTCGTACGTGCTTCTCGCCAATCAGGATCGTGCTGCTGGTGCCGTCCACCAGACTGCGATAGGACGTGCGACTCTTCCAGGTCAACAGCCGCGCCAACGGCGGGGCATACCATCCTGCGGGAACCGTCGGCGGATCAGTCGTGCCTTCACCCATGACCATCGCGCCGTTGGAGTTGATCCAATTCCACACACCCGGCGGACCATAACCGGCCGAGCACGCATAATCGCTGAGTGTTCCGGGAACGTGCCCGCTGGTTTCAAACGGCGAAAGAATATCGTCGTTCTGTTTGCTGACCTGTGGCGGACCGCGGCGCGCCGGGCAGAAGTAAGCAGAAATCGGAGTCAGTCGTGCCGTGTCACTTTGATAGTAGTACTTGAGATGCGGATCCCAGTTCTTAAACAGATTGCTGCTCTCCAGCTCGGGGAGTATTAGGAACGCCCAGCTCATGTAGTGGTCGTAGTTCCGCGACGGCGGCAATTCTCGGCGTCGATCATGAAAGTTATTGATCGCGATGCCAATCTGCTTGAGATTGTTTTTGCATTGCGTGATGCGTGCCGCCTCTCGCGACTTCTGCACGGCCGGCAGCAGCAGAGCGATGAGCACCCCAATAATGGCGATGACGACCAGCAATTCGATCAGCGTAAAACCAAGACGCCGCGATGTTCGATTGCTGGATTGCCGAATCTTGAGACGTTTCATGTTGTCTTCTTTTCGCGAGGAGATCTGCGAGGCGACGATCGCTTTGGAACGAAGTCACAATAACTTCGTCCCGATCAGCCGCAGGATGCTATCCTGGATTATTCATGGGAAGTGTTAGCGCGACGCGCAAGCGAGTGAGCTTCTGGAACAATCACTCGCTTGCGCGTCGTGCTAACTCGAAACAGCCTGCAACGAAATCTCCCCGCACCATGACGAACGCCCTGCGGCTGATTTGTGGATCAATCGGCCAACTCGTGAATGGTGTTGTGGATGGTCCCTTGAATCGGCGTCCCTTCCGCCGAGCGGAGCGAGAAGTTGATTTCCATGCACCAGGTGGGACGCAGCTCGGCAACGTCCAGCGTGATGGTCTTCGAGTCGCCCGACAGCTTTGCACCGCGGACTTCGAGCAACCTCTCGTCGTAATGCTTCGATCCATAATCCTTGGTCCGTTTCAGTGACCACGTTTTGATTTGCAGATTCTTCACGTCGAGCGATGCCGCGTCGAGTGGCTCGGTGAAGGTGAGCTTCAGCCCGGACTTGGTGGCGTTTAGACCGACGGGCAAGTGCATGGGCTGGCCGGTGGCTCGCAGGCGATACAGGCCGCCGGGATAGGTTGCGTTGCCGGCCCAGGCGAACATGCCGCAGAGATAGAGTTGCCCGTCCAACGGATGAAACCGGCCGCGCATTACACCGGTCGGAAACAGCGGCAGCGGCAACTCGATCATGCCTCCCTGCATCGTCCCGCGCACGTTTTCATGCGGCACAAGAAACACTTTGCCGTAGCCGTAAGACAGATTCAGCAGCGAGCCTTTCAATGGTCCCCAGCGATCGCTCTCGACCCACAACAGCTCAGCGGGCGAGCGGTCGAAGGCGTTGGTGATCCAGCACAGCGGCGGGACCATCGCGGATTCTGACGAGTCGGTCACATCGTGGTAGCCCAGCATGTTGCCATAGAACTTGGGTTTGCCGGACGGGTCCACCGTAATCCAGTTGATGCGGTTCTTCGGATTCCAAAATCCTTCCTGATCGGTGACGACAAACGAGCCGTCGGGATTGAGGCAGACTCCGTTCGCGGCACGAAAACCGTTCGCCAGGATGTCGGTGCGCGAGCCGTCTTTGCTCACACGCAACAGCGTCCCGTGATGCGGCACGACAGCCGCCTTTCCGTGACAGCCCGACTTGGCGTAATAGAAGTTACCCGCCGCGTCGGTTTGCAGACCCATCGCGAACTCGTGGAAGTGCTCAGTGACTTGATGATCGTTGTTGAGGCACTGATAGAAGTCGATCTCGCCGTCGCCATTGAGATCATGCAAAACGGTGAGTTGATCGCGACACGTCACATGGATTTTGCCCTCGACGATCTTCAGCCCCAGCGGCTGGAACATTCCGGATGCGATCCGCTGCCAACGTAGGTCAGCCTTTCCAGGCTGACTCTCAACGAGCCACACGTCGCCATCCCACGAACAGACGGCGATGCGGCCATCGGGAAAGAAGTCGAGCCCGGTGAATCGAGTTTGTGCCAACCATGGATTCGATTCAGGAGCGGTCAGCATATCGGCCGCAAACGGGCCGTTGTCGGCACCGAGCACCGCTTTCGTTTCCAGCTTCTGCGGCCAGCGCGGCGGGCCACCATTGGTCAGTGCGGTCAGGTCGCGATCGGCGTCCGGGATCGACTGATCGGCGTAATCGTCAGTCTTCGTGAGCGGCACGGCGCTAGCCGCCGATGTTTTCCGAGAACCGGCGGCTAGCGCCTTGCCGTTCACGGAATCAGAAGGCAGCCAAACGGTGAAACGTAACGGTTCCTTGCCGGCGGGGATTCGTAGTCTCAATCGTCCGTCAGAAGCCGTCCATTCGGCAGCGATGTTGCGCGGTGCGAATCCGGCAACGAGCGAGCGAGCGGCATTGGCCGGCGCGAACTGCACGACCGACTTGTCCGCATGGCTGATGATCGTCGGCCGCGCATCATGCGCCGGATGCTCGGCAACTTGCAGCAATAGATCACGATCGCGCGGCCCGATGTTGAACGTCCGCAGAAAAAGCGGTGCTTGGTCCACATCCGTAGCCGAAGTCGTGAGACTTCGATCCGAACTCTCACGAGTTCGGCTACCGGATGCGATCACCGCCTCGCGAGTCATCAGTCGTGGCGACTCCAGCACCTCGGTGGTGTCGATCGAGTACGAGAAGACCACTTGTTGACCGTGGTGATACAGCCCGCGATATGTGCCCCAGCCGTGAGGCAGCGGGCCATAGCGTTTGCCATCGCGGCCTTTCACTCGCTGGTCATCCAAAAACTCGCCGCTGGCGGGATTCGCCCAGCCTGGCCCGGTCGAGTTGGCGAACGCCGTCTGCCCGACGACTCGCGGATGCACGCCGTGCGCGCCGTTGAATTGAATCCCCTGCCAGTCGATGAAGGTCGTAGCAGCGTCGCTCCCCGACGCTGATTTCGAGTCGCGGGGCGATTCGGCTACGTTCCACGCAGCCGCCGCGCGCAGCGTGTCCGTGTCAAAGATCATCCAGTGCCGGCCGCGCGAGACGCCCCCCGCACCGGGATCGAGCCGCACCGCGACTCCCTTGTACGCGAGGTTGTGCTCCGGCCCCGGCACTTCAAACGTGTGAGCCAGACTCGGCCCATAATCCATCGCGGACCACGGAACGATCTTGCTCGGTTCCGGGCCGCGCGTGTCTCCCTTCGGCAGCCGCGACAACAACGCCTGATCAATCGCCACGAATTGCGTCGGATTGTGCGGCTTGAGGTACGTCTCACGGACGTAGTGGATGACATCGTATTTCTGCGACGGCACCATCCAGGTTTGCGGAGTCATCAGCCCAAAGCCGTGCGTCAGCGTGCGGTACATCGAGAGCGGATCGCTGCCGTTCTTGAATTTCCCCTCCGCGAATCGGAGCGACGTCGGCAGCGAGCCCGGCTTGTCCTTCGTCCCGTGGCAGTTGGCACAGACTCGCTGATAGATCGCTTCGCCACGTTTGAGCGAATCTGCATTCCAATCGCCAATAACCGCGGCGTGATCCAAATGCTTTTCATATTCGGGCACGGTAAACGTCAGGAGCGATGCGGCAGGTTGAAGCTGCATGGCTCGAACCGCGCCGCCATCGCGAATCTCGATCAAGTAGCGGATCAGATCGAGGAACTGCTGTCGGCTATTCAACTGGTTGACCTGCCCCGCCGGCATAATCGACGTCGCGTTGACTTTGATGTCCTCAACGTCGGTCGCGGCGATGGTCGTTGGCTCGCCACCGCGCGTGATGTCACGCACGACAATCTTGTCCTGCGACCGCTCCACCAATAACGCCGCCAGAGATTTCCCATCGGCCGTGATCACTGTCACCGACTCAAACCCTTTGCGGATGACCTTCGACGGCAACAACACCGATTCGACCAGTGAATCGTCCGTGACCTCTTTGCCGATCGTTGTCAGATCCGGCCCCAGCGAGTTCGCTGGAGCTTTCCCCACCGCGTGACACTTCGAGCAGGCCATGTGCGGCTGAAAGAAGACAACGGCTCCGCGAATCGCATCCCCCTCGGCCTTCGCGAGAGAGACCAACTCCGCAGCCGGGACTCGCCGGAGATCCTCGTCGAGCGTTTGTGCCGAACAGGTCGAAGCCAAAGCGACCAACGCCACAGCGCCGCGTCGCAAAAACGATGTCGTGCGGACAGTCCAGATACTCATGGCAGTTTGGTTTCCACTTCCGTCAACAGTCCGCTGTCGCTGAGCCATTCCGTGAATCGTTCGGGCCAGCGAGCGGCGGCGCTGGGCTTGGCGTTGTGGCGATAGCCAAAACCGTGACCGGCGTTGGCGAACAAGTGCAACTCGGCCGGAACCTTGGCCGCTTTGTATTTGAGGTAGAGACTCGCCATCCCCTCAGAGATGTCCAGTCGGTCGTTGATTCCCGCAGCGATGAAGACCGGAGGCATCCCGGCTTCGACGGTGAAGCTGCCGGAACTTCCTGGATAAATGAGAGCCTGAAAATCCGGGCGGCAGCTCTGTTGCTCGATGACATCCGCAGAGTTCTTCTGCCCGGCATCATGCTTCATAGCCGCATACGCCGCGAGTTCCCCTCCGGCCGAGAATCCCAGGATGCCCACGCGATCGGTCTTGATGTGCCACTCGGCAGCGCGGCTGCGGATCAGTCGCAGGACACGTCGAGTGTCCGCCATCGCATGTTCCTGAATCGTGTAAGTGCTCCCCTTCTCGCGAGCGAGCCGGTACTTCAACACGAACGCGGCGATGCCTCGATCACGAAACCATTCCGCCATCGCGTAGCCCTCATGCCCCAAGCAGAGTTTTGAGTGTCCGCCACCAGGGCAAATGATGACCGCCGTGCCCGTTGCTTTCTCACGCGCGGGGACATAAGGCGTGAGCGTCGGCTTGTGAACGTTACCGCAATTCTCTCCAACGAACTCTTCCGCTTCCGACGCACGAGACTCAGACCCCGGAGCCCCTTGGCTCCACAGCGGAATCGCCCCCGGAACATCCTTTGGCAATTCGGCAAACGTAGTCACAGACGTCAACACAACGATCGCAGCGACCAGGCAAGACTTCATGGCATCTCCGGCGAATTTGAAATGTGATCACTCGCGCGGACAGGATACCAAGGCGGCTTGGGAATGGCGTGGCTGCAATGGTCCTCGCTGCGATGGCGGACGGCGTTTGTAACGCCAAAACGGAAATTAGATCACCTGACCGCTCTTGATTCCTTGGACCACGCCAGTGCGATCGGTATCGTCTGGTTTGTGCCGACGCTCATTCGACAAAATGGCGAGTCCGGCAGCCAATGCAGCATCTGGTGGGTCTCGATGACTCGATCCACCCTACCAATGAACGACGAGAGAACTTGAGAGACACCATGCATCATTTTCATTACGACAAAGGTGAATTGTTCTGCGAGCAGCAGCCGGTGGCCGAGTTGGCCGAAGAGTTTGGAACGCCCTGCTGGATCTATTCCAAGGCGGCGTTGCTCGGACGGTTGAAGGAGATTCAGACGGCGTTCGCGGCCGTGGACCCGGTGATTTGTTACTCGGTCAAAGCGAACTCAAATCTCAGCATCCTCAAGCTGATGAACGATGCCGGCAGCAGCTTTGACGTGGTCTCCGGCGGCGAGCTGTATCGCGTCAAGAAGGCCGGGGCCGACACGACGAAGGTCGTCTTCGCGGGCGTGGGAAAAACCGACGACGAGATTCGGCAGGCGCTCGAAGAACGCATCCTGATGTTCGACGTCGAAAGCGAAGCCGAACTGGATGCGATCGCGGCCATCGCACAGAAGATGGGAGTCGTCGCCCCAGTCGCGCTGCGGCTGAACCCGGACATCGACGGGAAGACACACGCCAAGACCACGACCGGCAAGAAGGGAAACAAGTTCGGCATGGACATCGAACGCGCCGACGCGCTCGCCGCCAAGACGTTGCGAACTCCCGGCCTGGCGATGAAGGGGATCCACATGCACATCGGCTCGCCGATCCTCACGACCGAGCCGTATGCCGAAGCGGTCAAGAAAGGGATCGACGTCGTCCGCAGTTACCGAGCCGCCGGTCACGACATCAACTGGATGAACCTCGGCGGCGGCTTCGGCATCAGCTACCGCCAGAACGAGGGTCCGCCGGCTCAAGCCTACGCCGATGTCATCGTCCCCGGTGTGAAAGAGGCCGGTTGTCGGTTGGCCCTCGAACCGGGCCGCTTCATCGTCGGCAACTCCGGCATCCTCGTCAGCAAGGTGATCTACACGAAGCGCGAGGGAGGCAAACTCTTCGTCATCCAAGACGGAGCGATGAACGACCTCGTCCGCCCCGCGATGTACGACTCCTTCCACCGCATCTGGCCAGTCAACCCACGAGTCGCGATGCCCGACAACGTCGAGGGCGAAATCGCCGGTTGCGAGAAATCCGACGTCGTCGGCCCGATCTGCGAATCCGGCGACTACTTCGCCAAAGACCGCTACCTCCCGCCCGTCAATCGTGGCGAGCTGCTATGCACCTTCAGCGCCGGAGCCTACGGCACCGCTATGAGCAGCAACTACAACTCCCGCCCACGAGCCATCGAACTCATGATCGACGGCGACCAAGTCCAAGTCATCCGCCGCCGAGAATCCTATGACGACCTGATCGCGGCGGAATTGGTGTAGTGGATTGAATTTCGATGGGGAGGGCATCTCGTGGCGATTGCGATTGAAGGTGCGACGATTGTGGCGCGGCTGGACCGAATCGCCGAGTTGGTGGATGGTGGATTGGATGGCGTTCGGCAGCTTCAAGTCGGAACATGCTCGATCGCGTTTACAGACGACAATCTTTGGCGGTGTTCCTTCATGGTGGATGCCGAGGCGATTGAGTTTCTTGATCGATTGAGGCAACTTGGCCTGAATGCGATCCCCGGCCCTGATCCAGATGTTGTCTTGACGAATGAGTTCGATTTGGAGGTCATGCCCTATTGCGAATGGTTGAAATTGGCTCGGATTCAGAAGGCCGTCATCGCATGGCTCGACGGTACGGAACCGACTTCGATCGTCGCTCATGATGGTTGGTCGCTCGAAAACGGGTCTGGGTTAGAGCGTCATTCGAAGGCAGATGCCGGCCTCGAATTCTTGAGGCGTGAGGACGGTGTCGAGGCTTACTTCGACAATAAGGCGGGAAAGGAGATTTATCTTGCCCGAAAGGAACCTTCGGTCGATGCGCTGAACTCCGCATTCAAAAAGGCGTCGGATGAAATTCACGCCAACTGGATTCAGCCAGGTCAGCGGACAGGCAGCCGCGATCGTTCAAACGGCGATCCGGGCCTTGGAAGAGGTGGTGGCGTCGTATCCCGACCATTGGCAATCGCACCTGATGATTGGCAAAGGGTGGCAGGCGCTTGGAAACGAACAGGCTGCTTACGAGGCGATGAATAAGTCATTTGAGCATTGTGAAGACAACGAATCGGTGCCTCGCGAGTTCGCAGGTCTTTGCTTGCAAATGGGACGTGCTTACGAAGCCGTCAAAATTGGTGAGCGTGCCGCTTCGCTTCGCCCAGACAATCACGAAACACTTGGCAACTTGGCATGTGCCTATCTGGTGTCTGGCCACTTTGTCGAAGCCAAGAAAACGATTGATGCCGCGTTGAAGCTGAATCCGTCTGACTCTATCAATCGTAACCTTGCACGAATCCTTGACGATGTGACAACCGGTCGCCGACCACAACCGCAGAATCTCATCGAACTCATGATGGAGCCTTAACCCGGCAACTCGTTCTGAGAAAAACTGCAAATCTGGGAACGCAGGCGTGTAGCACGACTTGACCATCGGGAAGGTCGTGGGTGTTGAAGGCGAATCGCCACGCCCCTCGTGTTGCTCTTGGCGCGTCACTTAAGCCGAGTACCTCACAGCTTCGGAGCTACTGCTGACTCGCCAAGCATGCGAATCTACGTCAACAGTCATTGTCAAATGCCGCTGGCGAGAACGCGTAATTTCCGTACAAGCTAGGCGAAACGGACGAAACAGTTTTATGGAGTCGATCATGAGCGTAGTGGAAGCGGCGAAGCAGCTCTACGAGAACGAACTGCGACGGAAACTCGAACCGGATTGCCTCGGAAAGTACCTGGCCATCGAGCCGGAGACGAAAGCCCATTTCCTGGGAGACACGTTCATCGCGGTCGCCCTGGCGGCACGGGATGCTTGTCACGGGAAGAAAGCGTTCGTGTTGCGGATTGGGCATGATGCGGCATTTCACATCGGTGGGATGTCATGATCGGCAGGCTGGATGACGAACGCCGAGCCTTGTTGGAAATCGCCATCGCAAATCGAATGAATGGCGCTCCTGCCAACATCACAGCCTGGATCGACACGGCGTTTGATGGGCACTTGGTCCTCTCGTTGCAACTGATCAAAGACCTGAAGTTGGAACCATTGGCCGACACAGAAGCGATCCTGGCCGATGGCTCCAAGGTCGTGTTGGAAACGTACCTCTGTTTTCTGAACTGGTTCGGTCAGCGGCAGCAGCGTCGTCGATCCGGTTTGCAAAGGCTGCTTGTTGTCGTCACACGTCAGCATGCCGCAGCCGCTCAGCACAAGCACCGCATGAAAGCGGTCGTCGTTGGAGAACAAAACGAATCATGCGTCGTGTGACGACGCAGCGTGAAGAACTCGCTGGAGACCAACTCTTCGGTCGCGCCGTTTTGCAGACGCGACACCACGGGATCGACTGGGCCTCGGTCGAAGTCGATGCAGGCCAGAGATTCTTCGACGTGCAACGGCCGCGGTTGTCCATCCATGCCGAGCCGACCCCAATCGTGGAGGCGGAACGTCAGGTCGCTCGACTGCTGCACCTCTGCCAGCAGAATGCCTTCGCCGATTGCGTGCACGGTCCCCGCCGGAATGAAAACGCAGTCTCCCGCACGCACGGCGTACGAGTGCAAACACTCCTCGACGGTGCCGGCCGCCAAGTGCCGTTGCAGACGAAACGGATCGAGGCTGCGTTTCAGTCCGGCATAGATACGGCTGTCAGGCTTCGCATCGAGAATCACCCACGCTTCGGTTTTTCCGTTCTCATTCGGATCAAAGAATCGAGCCTGTACGTCGTTTGGATGTACCTGGACCGAGAGCCGATCACTGGCATCGAGAAACTGCACAAGCAACGGAAACTGATGCAGTCGCCGCTCAGTCCCGCACAACTGTCGGCCGTGCATCGCCATCATTTTCCGCAGCGTTAGCCCGTCTCATTCTCCACCGTCGACGACACTCTGATCGGTGCCGTGGTCGCACAGTTCCCAACTCTCGGCGTAGTCCACTCGGCACCGATCGGCTTGCCGAGCACGCTACCCAGTCGAGTTCTTCCCCCAGCGGATGCGTTTGAGCACCGGACGAAAGCGAAGCGGAGTCATGGTGATTTTCAGATTTCAAATGTCAGATCTCAAATCACAGATACCGCGACATTTCTGCACACTCGGCCAACGCCACCAATTGCCGCACCGCGTCCTCGTCCCCTTTGCGAGCGACGAGCGTGACATCCGGGGTGTGAACCACGACGCAATCCGAAACACCCACCATCGCAACGAGATGATCCAGCGTTGACAGCGACTCACCGTCTGCTGAATCAGTGTTTCGCGCGCTGCCAAGGGCACAATTGTTTGTGTATCCGCTTCCGGCTCTGCGGCCAGAACCGAGTCCCACTCCCCCCGACATGATGACCGCGTGCAACATGTCCGCTCATTCCACAAAACCTGTGTTACCGAACTCGCCACGCGTGCTTCGGCCTGTGGTCAGCCACTCGAGCGTTCCACCCTGATTCAGGGAATCAAGAACGCAACCATCACGCGGCCTCACACTCGAACCTGCCATTCATATAAAGGACGAACTGCGGCTTCGGCGCTGATTTCGGCAGTCGTGTCGTTGGTGCCGCCAAGAATTCGCGTACACAACGATCACAGCTGTGCTCGGCAATGAACGAAACATGTCGCTCACGCCAGCCACACCGCGACGTTGCTTCTCGGCAACCTATCTGTCATCAGCCATTCCGGAGAAACGAGTCCTCGCTAAATGACCGTGCTTGATAACTTGATGAGAGTTGATCGCCGAGATTGATTCGGCCCTTCGAAGAGTTCTGCGTGATTCTCTGCCAGCAATCAAGCCGATTAGAAAGCCGACTACGAGCGGTGCGTCCTCTCACCACAACCGCCTACCTTCTCTGATGGCTGCGTTGCCAACCTCACCCGACGAAGTGGCCGTGATGCTCAGCCAGACTGTCGAACGCTCACTCTCCGCGCGCGGCAGTGAGCAGTTCCTTGAGCTTGGGTTCCAATGACTCGGCGAAGAGGGCGTAGCCTTTCGCGCTCAGATGCAGCAGGTCGGGGGCGATCTCTTTCGAGAGCGTTCCATCGGCGGTGATGAGCTTCGCGTTCACGTTCAAGAAGTGGACTCGGCGGCCGTCGGCGAGCGCGGGGAGCAGAGCATTCACGGCTTCGCATTTGCGACGCCACGGGTCGGCGACATCGGGGCCGCGAGGGAGGATGCCCAGCAGCACGACTTTTGAGCGCGGGCATTTTTCGGCGAGCGCATCGAGAATCGCGCGGATACCAGCAGTGATTTGTTCGGGGGTGAAGTCGCCGTGCCGCACGTTGTTCGTCCCGATGAGCAACACGATCGCTTTGGGGAAGATGCCGTCGAATTCACCGTTGCGGACTCGCCACAGGACGTGCTGCGTCGAGTCACCACTGAAGCCGTAGTTTGCCGCCTTAAGCCGGACGAAGTGCGCTTGCCAGGCAGCCTTGCCGGCGGTCTCCCAACCCTGCGTGATGCTGTCGCCGAGGAAGATGATCTCGCCACTGCCCGCTTTGGACTCGGCCACCTTCGCGGCGTGACGCGCGGGCCACCAACCGAACTTGCCCCTCGTCTCGGTTCGCGCTTCGGGCACGTTCGGCACGCTTGCCCCTTCCTGCACCCAATCCAACGGAAAGCGTGCGAAGACAAGACCGGCCGCGTCGGTGCTCTCGTAAAGCACGCCGATGCGACCATCGCGCAGCACGGTGAGGCACGAATACATCGAGCCGCTGGGATCGAGCAGCCGCCCGTTGCTCCAGGTGCGGCCGGCGTCGGTGCTGGAGCGGATCGTCAACGCAACTCGGCGTTGCGTGTGATTCGGGTTCGAGAAGATCAGTTCGCCATGCGGATGCCGAATGAGACTTGCCATGCAAGTCGGGTCGGGCACGGTGAGCCACGGTTCGGTCCACTTGCCCTGCATGACATCGCCGCGCCACTCCCAACGAGCCCACGCGCGAACACCGGCACGAGCTTCGTTCCGCATCGAGAGCAGCAGCGATCCATCTGCGAGTTCGACAATCGCGCTCTCACTGGTCGGCGGCGAGCCGGGAATCGCAGCGGGCGAAATCTTCCATGTGCTGCCGCCGTCGCGACTGGCGAGGAAACTCGAGTGCGGCACGTTGTCCGCTCCCTTGAACTGAGCAGAGAAGACCAGCGTGCCGTCGCGCAGCTGAATGCCATTGCCCGGCCCGTTGAAGCACATTCTCCACGCAGGGTCTTTCACCTGCGAAGTGATGTTGATCGGCGACGACCACGTCACGCCATCATCGACGCTTTTCACGAGAACGAACTGCCCAGTCTCGTCAGGCGTCAGACCGGGGCCAGAGCCGTTCCACGCACGAGCACCTTTCGACCACAACGCCGCGACGAAGATGCTGCCCGTCCGTTGATCCACGAGCACCGCCGGATCACCCACTCCGTTGCCGTGCGAGCCGGCGACGGCGGCATCGAAGTCGATGATGCGACGCATCGAACTCCAAGTTGCGCCATCGTCGGTCGAGCGCATCGCGCCCACGTCGATGTCGGCCGGAAGATCGCCGCCGTGCTTGTGCCGCAGATCGAAGACGGCAATGAGCGTCCCTTTCGGCGTCGTCGCCAGACCAGGAATGCGATAGGTGTGAACGCCATCGTCCCCCTGTTTGCGGAGCGTCGTCCGGAAGATGCGCGGATCGTTGACGAACTGCAAAGCCTGCGGTTGCTGAGCCGCAGGCAGTTCCTTCGGAGCGCCCCACTTGGCCTGCAAGTAATTCGCGACCTCCTTCAACTCCGCCTCGTTGAGTGCTCGCGGATAAACGAGCACCTCAGCGACATCGCAAACGAGCCCTTCCTGAGTCGCGACGTTCGCACCCAGAATGAACCCGCCGAGCGGCGCACCCTCCTTGCCAAACACAAACGTATGAGTCTGCCAGCCTCTATCACTCGCAGGTGCGGAAGCCTTCGCCGCCGATTTCCAATTCACATCGCTCCACTTCACCGGCGTGCTGCCGACGCGCGTGCTGCCATCAAACAAAGTCCCCTGCCCCGCCGCCGGCACACGCGCGAAGACCGCGACCGTACGCTCTCCCGTGAGCGTGCCCCAAGAACCCACCGCCTGCCACAGCGCCGCCGAGCCATTGAACCGCACGACCGTTCGAGCCCCGCCGACCGTCTCCACACGCACCGCCTGAGGCCGCCCGACAACCCGCATCAACGCCCGCGCCGCGCCATCAGCACCGGCGTTTTCCCACGAGGAGACGAGCGGCCCATCTGCCTTCACACCGTCCTCGCGATACCAAGCATGTAATGGCCCAATAGGCGGCTCGGTGGAGTGCAGCGCAGCCAGCGGCTCGAGCAGAAGGACGGCGAGGATCGTGAGTGTGTTTTTCATGATTGTTCCACCGATGGCACTCAGTTTCGATGATTTGGACTGCGGCAGCCTGCTGCCGCTTTGGACTTGGCAGCCTGCTGCCAAGAAACCACACCGAGTTGTTCCGCAGCAGGCTGCAGAACGGAAAGCGGCAGCAGGCTGCCGCAGTCCAAATCTGATCCTCGACAGATGAAGGCACGTCACTCTTTTGCCAGTTCGCCGACCTCGGCCGGCGACAGTGGGCGTTCGAAGACCAAGGTGTGGCCGATGAGGCCTCGATAGTAGGCGTCGTGAAAGTAAAAAATCTCCGCGCCGAGGATCAGCGAAGGGACGATCCCTGAATCTGCGGGAAACTTCTTCGTCATCCCCTCACCAACAGGTTTGCCGTTGAGGTACAGACGGATGTGCCACTGACCGGCGGACGGCTCAGCGGTCATCGCGACGTGGGTCCAGCGGTCGGCTTCGATCTTGGTTGGCGATTCGACGATGTCGTTGACGTTGATCCGCGCGGCAAGCTGATACGGAGCCTTCTGGCCATGCAGGCCAAGGATGAAGCGGCGCGCTCCGAAGCCGATGATGTCTCCTCTAGCTCCATGTTCCCCCTTGCCCATCTCGGCGGCGGGCTTGATCCAGGCGGCGAGCGTCACCCCTTTCATCGGTGCTCCACCGCCGTGATGGCCGGTCAGCGCGAGCGGCAGTGTGTCCTTGTCGGCATAGGCGGAGTGTCCGAGGTAGAAGCGACCGAGTCCGCTGTCGCGACGGTAGTCCTTTCGGTTCGTCAGATTGTCAGCGAAGCGAATCGCCGGGCGACCCGAATCGACGACCCAGTCGAGGTTCGCAAGATCGAGATGGCCGAGCGGAAAGCCATTCGCGTTGGGCGAAGTGCCGAATGAACTCGCGTGGTTGAATACGAACAGGCCCTTTCCTTCGAGCATCCGATAGTCGGTGATCGCACCAACCGGCGCGGAACCGAAGCTCGGCGGTTGATCGTTCGGTTTCGACGCGACATCGGGCGGCGCGGCTTCGCCATCGGCAAGGCGTTTGAATTCGACATCGGTGACCAGCATCTCGCCGGTGCCGGAGTTGCCGAATGCGACCGACAGCGAA
>SXKJ01000310.1 GCA_005778115.1 Planctomyces sp.
CGACCAGCGTCTCTGGCTGGCGACTCCCAGCGATCCACCGCGGCCTCGGCAATAGAGATCTTGGGTGAACAAGCCCCAAACCGATGCGGAAGTCAATGCGTTGCGGGCCTGCATTCAACGCGGACTCCCCTTCGGCGACGAACGCACATCAAAAGCAGCACCGTCCGCCTCCGCCTCGAAAGCACGACTCGTCCCAGAGGACGCCCACGAAACGAGTGTCGCGGTAGGGACCGCCCTTTCGGGCGGCCCCCCGCACAGATCCGTACTTGCGGAACTACCGCATACGGCTCTTACCTTGGGTGTGACGGTCGGTCGCTGAAGCGGCCTACTTGCCGTAGCTCGTCCAAACCGACCCCCATCGCTTTCGGTACTGTGCCCGAGATGAGGTCGTTTGAATTTGGTTTCCCTTGGTCGATCCCCTTTCCTCCACAGACTCCGCCGCTGGAGTTCCAGCTTTGTTCGCCCGCTTCGCAGGTACTACGAGATCGTCCGGCTCCTCGGTGACGTACACGTTGGCCGTGCGGCTTGTGGCCTTCACCAACCGTCCCATCGGCGAGTGTTCCCCGCAGGGAAACATCGAGGTCTCCCGGTTTCCGCAAAGAGAGCTTCCGTCCATGCACAGGGCCTCTGACTCCGAGAAGTCAAAACGAAACTCGTGTTGTACGTTCCGCTTCATGTGGTCCTCCCCCTGTCAGGACAGGGTCAACACGCCTGAGTGATGATTTCGGAGCTCAATGGCTCGCCTGGACACTCTTCTGTCAACGCTTCACCCACCCTCTCGCGAGAGTCGGCGCATGACTCGAAGCCGAACTGGTTCGCTAGTCCTTCGTTCGTGCAGAACTTGCATCCGCTACTCTCCTCCGGCTTTTACTGGCGCTTTCCCTGACCCCTTTCCCACTGTTTGCGTTGAAGTCGCTGGCCGCGTCGTGCAAGTGGGAAACTTGCACGGCGCGAGGCTCGAGCCGGTTCACCGCGCGAGATTATTGCAGCAGTCGTTGGGCGATCGTTTGGCCGAACAGCCGCGCTGAGTCGAAATTTTCTCCGGTGATGATGCGGCCTTCGACGATGACGTCGTCGTTGCGAGTTGTTGGGTCGCCCAACACGCCGCCGGTGTAGACCGTCGCGCCGTTGACCTCCGAGTGCCAGCGGTACAGAGTCGCCGCGGGGATGTTGTTCGTCGGCGAGTTGAAGTGGGCCGTCGTTACGGTGCGGCCTTGCAGCAGGCTTTGGCCGTTGACTCGTGCCCAAGCCAGAATGCTCACGCCGTGGCAGACGGCGGTCACAAATTTGTCTTGGGCGACGAAGTCGTTGATGAGCTGATTGACTCGTTCGCGGATCGCCACGGTGCCGTTGTAGTTCGAGTTCGCGTACGTCCCCGTGAAGGCATACTGGTACTGCGACGCGCCCCAGCCGCCGACGAACAAGATCGCCGAATAATTTGAGGCGTTCGCATCGGCCAGCGCGATGTCAGGCATCACGCCGCCATTCGTTCCGGCGGGTTGGCCAGAGTTCTGATGCGGGATCGAAAACTGGCGGCGACCTGCGGCGACCACCACTGGGATGCCGGCTGCGAGCAAAGCCGCTCGCGGGGCAGCGTACTCCTGGTAATAGAAGTCGCCGTTGGAGATGACGATCAGCACCGGCAGCGGTGTTGCCGCAGGAACGTCGTTGTCGGCGATCGTCACGGTCCCGACCGTAGTCTCGCCGAGCGTGTAGGCCGCGTTGGCCGAGAGCGTGACGGTCACGGTCTCGTTCGCATCGACGATCGTGTCATCGACTGGTCGGACGGTGATCGTTGCCGAGTTCTGTGCCGCCGGGATTGTCACGCTGCCGGTGAGGTTGTCGAAGTCCGTGCCGTTCGTGGCAGAGCCGCTCACCGAGTAGTACACGACGAGCGGGCTTGTGGTTACGCCGGTAGCCGTGACCCTGAAGTTGAACGTGCCGGGTGTGACATTCGCTTCAGCGGCGGTCGCTTCGGTGACGGCGAGTGTCACGGTCGGCGGCGCGGGAGCGACGTCATCGCTGACGATTGTCGCGGTCGCGGCAGTCGTCGTGCCGAGGTTGTAGGCCGCGTTCGCACTGAGCGTCAGAACGACCGACTCATTGGATTCGACGGCGATGTCGTCGATCGGTCGCACCGTGACAGTCGCCGACAACTGACCGATCGGAATCACGACTGAGCCGTTGAGGCTGTCGAAGTCCGAGCCATTCGTCGCCGTGCCGCCGATCGCGTAATTCACGGTAAGACCGTAAGTCGTCGAGCCGGTGCGAGTCACTGTGAAGGTCGCGACATCGCGGTTCAGTTCGGCGGCATTCGCGTCGGTCGCAGCGATCGTGATTGTCGGCTGAACGGGAGCCGGGCCAACGTCGTCACTGGTGATGTTGACGGTCGCGGTGCTGACGGCACCGAGGTCGTAGGCGGCTCCGTCGGTCACGCTGACGATCACAGTTTCAACCGGTTCGACGGTGGTGTCGTTGATCGGCGTGACGGTGATCGTCGTCGTCGCCGCACCCACGTTGAAGTAGGCGAAGCCACCCAGTGGAATGAGGTCCCCACCGGTCAACAACGTGCCGGCAGTCGCGGTGCCGCTGGCGGTGTAGCGCACGGTCAGGCCGTTGTTCAAAGCCCCGGTGCGAGTCAGCGTGAACGTGCCGGGATTCGTGCCCGCTTCACCGGCGTTGGCATCGGTCGCGGCGATTGAGATGCGCGGAGTCACCGGCGTGGCGGCGACATCGTTGTCGGCGATGTTGATGCGAGCCGAAGTGTTCGTCCCAGCGCGGAACAGCGTCGGGGGATTCATGAAGAGAATCACGCTCTCGGTGTTCTCGACGGTCGCGTCATCGACCGGGCGAACGGTGATCGTCCTCGACGTCTGACCGGCGGCGAACGTGACGGCCGTTGAAATCGCGACGTAGTCTGCTCCTTGAGCCGTCTGCCGTCCGTATTGCAGATAGACGGTCAGCGCCCCGGCGGTGTTGCCGCCCGTGCGAGTCACGGTGAAGACGCCCGGATCACGACCCGCTTCCGAGGCGTTCGGGTCGGTCGCGACAATGTCGATCGTCGTCGCCGTCGAGGCAAAATCGTCGCTCACAAGACTGACGCTGCCGGTCGAAGTCGCCGTGCTGATGAGCGAGTAACCCGCTCCGGCTTGCAGTGTGACAGTGACGGTTTCACTGGCCTCGATCGTCGCATCATCGCGAGGCGTGACGGTGATGAAGGCGGTGTTCTCATTGGCCGGGAACGTGACCGTGCCGCTCAGCGCGTTGTAGTCGGTCCCCGCGATCGCATTGCCGCTGACTGAGTAATTGACCGTCAACGGCTGCGACAGATTGCCGCCGCGAGTGACTCGGAACGTCGCGACTCCAAGCCCCGCTTCGTTCGCTGTCGGATCAGCCGCGTTGAGCGTCACGAGCGTCGGCGTCGAGTTGAACAGCGTCCCGGAATCGGCATCGAGCAACGCGCGGTACATGTGCGCCTCGCTCAGCGGCTGATCCTGTCCGAGCAACACGCCGAAGAGTCCGTACTGCGTCGCGAGGTCGCGATCGGTCAGCTTGTAATGGACGTAGGCGTCCAGCCCCGCCGCGTTCTGCATCCGCAGGTAGTCGCGAGTGATGTCGGCCATGCGCGGGTCTTTGGTCGCCTGAAACAGCACGTTCTGATAGCTCGCGCCGAGGCCGTTTAGATGCGGCCCGCCTTCATACGCCAGCAACTGAATGTCGCGCCCCAGCCGCGTCGCAAAGTCATCCGCGAGGCGTTGATGGCTGGTCGTCATCTGCACGCCGAAGACGATATTGCCGCGCATGTCGTTGAGGATTTGATCGACGGTCGTCGCTGCCGAGTACGTCGCTCGCTGAGTCACACTGGGTCCGAAGTACGGAGCGATCGAGATCGCGTCGAAGCTGCCGCCCATGTTCTCGACGATGCGTTCCGTCACGATCGGACTGACGGCCTGACCTGCCGCCACTCGCACGATGCGGTCGGTCTGACCGGCAAAGACATCGCTCCAGACATTCATGTCGCGGGCCGCTTCTCGACCGGCAAACTGCCAGTGCGTCAGGCCCGAATTCTCCGGCAGCCGGATTTGATCGGCGATCCAGACATACGGTTCAAAGCCGGGTGCCGAGTTCCAAATCTCATTGGACCATTCGACGTAAGCGGTCAGCTCCGGTTCGAGGTTGTTGCGGACATACGTCGCGAAGTTGCGGACGAACTCGTCGTCGGCCATGTGCGGCATGTTGAACCACGGATCGGCATTCAACTCGTTCGCGAGCTGCACCATGTGCTCGACCGAAATGCCATTCGCAAAGTGCCCGCCGCTGCCGTTGAGGCTGCTCTGTCGCGAATCACTCGCATCGCGGCGATCGGACCAAGTGCGGATGTCGGACGTATTGGTCTCCTGAGTCTGCATGAATCGTAGGATGCCAAAGTCATCCAGCCGTTCTTTGTAAAGCGGATGGAGCGGCGAGAAGTTGGCTCCCGGCGTCCAACGTTGCCCCGCGAAACTCTGCCCGTTGTAGTCCGGCATCCAGACATGCATGTCGCGGAGCGGGTCGGCGGCACTCATCGAGTTGATGCGGGCATAAATCCCGCCATTGGCCGGCGTCACGTTGAGCAGCGCGAAATTGTGTCCGTCCGGCGTAACACCGCGTGAGGTCTCACTCGCGTCGTTGCCAAAGATGATATCGGCGGTGCCGTCCCACTCGACGCGGTAAGTCCCGCCGGGATAGTTCCCATTCAGGCCACTGAACATGAGCGTCCCGAGCCGCTGCTGCATGACTTGCTCATGCGCGTTGGTCCAAGTTGCCAACTGAGTCGGCCAGCCATTGGCATCAACCTGCACCGGGATGAAGCTCCCGCCATTGAAGTCGTTCGCTCCCGTCACCGTATTAAACGAGTGACTGATCCACGGCCGCGACGACTGCATCACGTCGGTAAACATCCAATTGGGGGTGTAGTCATTGACGTTATCGAGATTGATCCCGACCTGCATTGGCGTGGCCGACATGACCTGCCGCGGTTCCAGATTCTCGACGTGCCCAAACCCATCCCGGCAGTGCCGCCGAGCCGCTCGGTTCCGCCCGACTCCGAACGCCCACCGACCAACCAGAGACTTAAATGATTTCATCGACATGATTCTTCCCCTTGTTCTGTGCTCTTTGCCGTGGCCCACAAAGATGTGACAGAGAAGAAATGGCCGATCAGGAGCAAACCTTTCAAAGATTTCTGAAACAAGCGGCGAAGTCGCGATGTCAGCGATGCGAAGCCCATGAATCATCTCGGCTAGGAGTACGAGGGCAATCACCGCTGCGGCACGCGTTTCTGCGCCGATGCGTGAACCTGCTCGGCAAAGGAGGCCGCCACTTGGGTGCTGTGCGCAGTCACGAATTGACCGTCCGGGCCGCTGGCCACAACTCGGCGTGACACGTCCCACTTCACGGCGGCCAGCTCAGTCCGCGCCGTGATCCATTCCGCTCCGCTCGCTTCGTGGTTATCGAGCGCCCGATAGCGTGCCAGCACAAACACCGCATTGCCGATCGCGGCGAGGCATACGTTCGCCTCACGCAACTCGGTCAAGACTCGATACGTTGTCTGTTGAGCCGCCTGTTGAGCGTTCGGGGAGGCGTTCGAGGCGTACAGGAATTCCGAATTGCTCGACGGAATGAAGACGATCGCATCGAAATCACTCGGCCGAATGTTGCCAAACGCGACCGTGGCCTCAACCTCTTGAGCGACGAGGTTCAATTCTTGCTTCGCGTCTGAGGTCACAGGTCCGACGCGTGAGGAGACCACGGTGATCTCGCTTCCGAGGCGTTCCAGTGCCGCACGGATCGCGAGGTAATCGGCACGCAAGAAATCCATGCGGCTCAGGACCAGAGCCACGCGCGGCCGTCGTTGTGGGATCGGCTTAGTCGCGGCGACGGTTGAGACGCTGGAATCCGAAACGGTGAGTGCGTTCCAACCGGCGTTCAGCAACAGCATCGCGACAACAGCCAACAGCCAACAGCAGCACCAGCAACGTAGCCGCAATCCGGTGCGGCCGAGTGCGCAAGTGGTACCGCAAGGCATACCGAGTCCGATGGTAAATCGTCCGCCAACGACCCCCTAGCGCAAGCTGAATCGTGGTCGCCAACTCGGCACCGCTGCTGGAACTGGCTGGAACGGAAGAGGCTGGAATTGGTTTCGATACAGCCACGTCGAGAGCGCCCGCCGTCGCCAGACCGCCGATCGAAAACTCGGACAATTGCTTGGCCACTTCGTCGGGCGTCTGCGGACGCTTCGCGGGGTCTTTGGCCATCATCCGCTCGATCAGCCGAATCAACTCCGACGGCAGATCGCCGCGCAGCTTGTGCAAGGCCGGCGGCTGACGATCCGCGTGCGAACGCAACGTGCGCGTGACCGAGTCGCCGGAAAACGGAGCTTCTCCCGTCAGCAGAAAAAAGAACGTGCAGCCCAAGCTGTAAATGTCCGCGCGAATGTCCGCTTTGTTGGAATCGACCGCCTGTTCCGGAGCCATGTAATCCGGAGTGCCGACAATCATGCCCGCTTCGGTCAGCCCGAAGTCCGCACCGAATTCAGGGAGTTCGTCGTTCGACAACTCGAAATCGGAAGCCGGGCCCTCACTGGCAAACCGCGCCAGTCCAAAGTCCAGAATCTTGATCTGCCCCTTGCGAGTCAGCATCAAATTCTGCGGCTTGATGTCGCGATGCACCATGCTGTGCCGTGCGGCATGGTGCAGTCCCAGGGCCGCTTGCCGGATGAACAGACATGCGGTCGCGACCGGCAGCGGGCCTTTGCGATCGACGTACTGCGCCAAGCTGACTCCGTCGACGAACTCCATGACCAGAAAGTGCAACCCACCCGCCTGGTCGGCATCGTGAGCGACGACAATGTTGGGATGCGTCAGCCGCGCGGCCGCTTTGAACTCCCGCTGAAATCGCTCGACCGCCAACGGATTCGAAATCATCCGCCGACTGATGACCTTCAGCGCGACCACTCGCTCCATCAGCCGATGCTCGGCTTTATAGACGCCCCCCATGCCGCCGCAGCCCAACATCTTCAAAATGCGATAGCGCGAATGCTCCAGCAATGCCTGCGGGATATTGCCTCGCGCGGTCTCGCTTTCGATCGGTGGCGCCTCGGCAACCGCATCGACGGTGACTGTGTCGCACTGCTTGAGCTTCACCAACATCCCATCATCCGGCACGTCATTGAGCACCCGGCAACAGACGTCACAGGTCTCGACATGCTGCTCAACAACGGCTGCTTCGCCCGGCCTGAGCTGCCCCAGTCCAAACGCTCGAAGCTGCGTCGCCGAAGGATGTGCCGAAAGTTTTGCCACAGTGTTACCCAGGTTTCGTACTACTGGCTCGCGATTTGTTGTCGGGCTGCGTGCATGTAACCCGAAGAGGCTGTGATTTTTTAGAAGCCGAACTTCAAGAAAGTTTTTTGGGCGCTATAAGTTCTGACATGAATGAATCCAACTCACAAAATGAAGTGTCGGCCGCTCAAGCTCGGATCAAGCGGCCTCATCGGGA
>SXKJ01000311.1 GCA_005778115.1 Planctomyces sp.
CCCGGTCTATTTGCCACAGCCACCGATCCATTTACCGCGCCACCGGGGGGCTGACGCCGCCCCGCTCGCCAGTGTCGGTTTTCTTGGTCACTCCCTTGGACTGTGAATCCGACATTTTCTCCTGCCGGCGTTCTCTTGCCGGATACAATCCCAGCGTGGTCGCGGGCCGACTTGCTCGTGAAGCAAATGAAATCGTCGGCATTGTCCACTTGCGGCATGACGCCTGTCGGCTCGTTGTTTCGCTGAAAAGGAGGCCATCATGATCAAGTTGAAGCGAGTTCTGTGTCCGACCGATTTCAGTGAGTTCAGCCACAAGTCCGTGCATTACGGCTGCGAACTGGCCGCGGCGTTTGGAGGCGAGTTGCATCTGCTGCATGTGTTGCAGGATTACAACGCGGTCGCGCCGGCCACGGGCGAGTCCTTCGCCGTGTTTACTGATTGGTTACCGCAAATGACCAAGCACGCCAAAGAGGAAATGGCCAAGATCCCCGGCCCGGAATGGGAAACGCGTCTGCGAGTTGAGCGGAGCACCCGCGTGGGCGGGACGGTGGATGAGATCGTAAAGTACGCCAAGGAGCACGACATCGACCTGATCGTTCAAAGTACGCACGGCCGCACCGGACTGTCCCATTTCTTAATGGGCAGCGTGGCGGAGAGCATCGTGCGTTACGCTCCCTGCCCGGTGTTGACCGTCCGTCATCCGGAGCACGAATTTGTCGATCCATGAATACGTGACTGTGAACGTCTTGGTAGCTGAAGTCGTGAGACTTCAGAATTCGCCGAGGAAACTGAACTCTCACGAGTTCAGCTACCATTTTCGTCTCAGCCACTCTGATCCAACAGTGACGTACAACAATGCCGCGAGTCTTTATTCCACCGCTACTGCGACCGTTGACCGAAGGTCATGAGTCGCTCGACATCGCTGGCCAGACGGTGGCCGAAGTCATCGACTCGCTGGATCGTCAGTTTCCGGGCTTCCGTGCTCGGCTGGTGGAGGGAGATCGCATGAAGCCGGGCTTGTGCGTGGGCGTCGGAACGAAGGTGGCCGCTCGCGGGTTGTCGTCGAAGGTTGGATTGGATGATGAGGTTCATTTCCTGCCAGCCATTGGTGGCGGTTAGACTGCCGTTGCTAGCGGGGTCGGGAGTCTTTACCTCGTTTGTAACCCGACGCGTCAGCGAGGGCGTCGTGACCGTTCGCCCTCGCTGACGCTTCGGATTACTACGCGGCGGGCCGTTTCCTCGACGAGCATTGCTCGCCATGAGAACATCAACACAACAAGGATGCTCACAATGTTTCGGAAGTGCTCGATTCAAACGGCTTGGCTGCTTCTGCTGGGATTCGCGTTGGTAACCGGCAATGCCCACGCAGCCGACGACGGCAAACGCGGCTTCATCGAGAAGGTCTTCAAAGATGACACGGGCGAGCACAAATACGTTGTCTTCCTGCCGCAGAACTACTCGCCCATCAAATCCGCGCCGGTGATCCTGTTCTTACATGGTGCGGGCGAGCGTGGCACTGACGGGCGAGCTCTTCTCAACGTCGGACTTGGCGCACTGGTGAAGGCTCGCGAGACAACCTTCCCGGCCGTCGTCGTGTTTCCACAGTGCGAGAATACTCGCGGCCGAATTCTGCACGGTTGGTCGGCGAGAACCGACGACGCGGACCGCGCGCTCAAGATTCTCGAACAAGTGGAGCAGGATTATCGAATCGATCCCAAACGGCGGATTTTGACCGGCTGGTCGATGGGTGGTTTCGGTGCGTGGTCCATCGCGGCGGCCGATCCATCCCGTTGGAGTGCGCTGGTTCCGATTGCCGGTGGCGGACAGGCTGAGTGGGCCGAGAAGCTCAAAGACCTCCCAATCTGGGCGTGGCATGGCGACGACGATCATGCGGTGCTGGTGAATCGCTCGCGCGAAATGATCGAGGCGTTGAAGGGGGCCGGAGCCGCGCCGCGGTTCAACGAGATCGTCGGCGGCGATCACGAATCGTGGCGAGTCGCGTATGCCGACGACCGGCTGATCGCCTGGATGCTCGACCCGGCCAACGTCGATCCCGACAAACTGCCGGCTCCGAAAGAGAAACTGATCCCGAAACAAGTCTTCGCGGAACAGTTCGTGCCAGCGCTAGAAATCCCGGGTGCGATGTACGCGCGGCTGGGGAATCAAATGCTGGAAGCGGTGGCGTACTCCGCTCCGAAACAGATCCCGCAGAACCTGCTCAGCGGACGGATCAACGACATTTTTGACTCTACCAGCGCCGAAGGCTACGTCTTCAGCGTTCAATTCTCTGGGATCTCTTACAGCAGCCAGTTGGCTCAGATTCGCGTGAAAGGGACTGCTAAGGATCGCTTGAACCTGCAAATCGGACTCTCGAACGCCGCGATGACCATCGGCAACACCTGGGTTTCCGGCGAAAGTCATTCCGCATCGGCCGGAGCCATTCAAGTTGTCATGGGACACCGATACCCGGTCTGGTTGGACATCGACGTGCAGCCCTTCATCGAGAACCGCCGCATCCGCTTGAAGCCGATTGCTTCTCGATTCGATATTCCGAACGACAACTGGTACGTGACCTCACCGGCCGGTGTGTCAGTGCGCGGCTTCGGCATGACACGCGAAAAAGTCTCGAGCGGATTAGTCAGCGGCCTCCACGGTCAGAAGCAGCGCATCGCACGCGAAGTACAAAGTGCGGTCCCCAAGATGATCGAAGCGATCGAAAAGAAGATGGCCGAATTCGGGGAAGCGGGAACGTTCGCCGATCGCTTCTGGCCGATCCCCGTTTACAAGCCGCGCACACGCGTTTTTCCCCAAGCGATCAGCACCGACGAGAACGGCATCACCGTCATCCTGGGTCTGACGGCCGCGTCGATGGATCTTCGCAATCCGCCGTCGAAGCCTGAAATCGTCGATCTCAAGGCATCGCTGCCGGACGATTTGCCTAAGCTGAGAAGCCTGCAAGTCGGCCTCGCCCCCGGAGTGCTCGAACCGCTGACCGAGTTGTTGGTCAAAGCGGACGTCGGCCGCATTCATCTGCTCGACATTCCAGAGAATACGTTCGCCAAGCTGGCCGATCGAGCCGCGCTGACCGCGGCGATTCCAGAATTGAAACGGCACGCGGACGTCGAGCTTTGGACGGAACTGTCGCTTGCCGGAGGCATCGGCACGAAAGACCAAATCGAGAAAGAAGGGCAGACGCGAGTGCAATTCCACGCTCCAAAGCTGCTCATCACGACCTCGTTAAGGAAGGGAACCAAAACCTTCGAGTTGGCTCCCATCGTCGTGTTCGAGATCGACCTCAAACAAAACGGCTTCGCGGAACTGGTGAAACCCGATTCGCAATCGCGAGGCATCCGCTTCGGCTGGGACGGCGAACCACAGATCACCACCAATTGCCGTTTTGCCGAGGGCTATCAAGCGGAAAACCAAACGATCGACAGCAACCAGATCGACGGCTGGGTGAAAGACTGCTGGAAAGCATGGACCGGCCTGTCTCCCGTCGCGACGGCCAACGTGCCCGATATCGACTTCGGAATCTCGAAGCTACGCCTGTCGAACGCGGGCTGGGCCTCGCCACACCTCTTCGCGACCTTTGCTCCGCCCGGAGTCAAAGTCACGAACCTCACCGAAGTCGATTTCATTTACGAAACCAAAGGCCCGTATTCCGATTGGAGCAACGCAAAATACAAACTCGAACCGGGCAAAACGCACGACTTCGAAATCTCGTACCCACTGACCTACCGCCGCAACGGAGAGATCTACACGCTGGCCCCCGGCTCGCACTCCGAATTCCGCGTGCCACTCAAGGGGGGGCCACCAAGTTTGTTCCAAGCCCGTGACACTCCGTAGCACAGGTTTCAAATCCAGCACGACGCGCGAGCGAGTGGTCTAATCGTTGGCAAAGCAACCACTCGCTCGCGCGTCGTGCTGTTTATCAAACTGGCTCCAACGACGTCGGATTTGAAACGTGTGGCGCACGTCGCATCCGATCCGCATTAAGAATCATCGTGAATGACTCAGCCTCTTGCGCAGTCCACCATCCAACGGACTCCGCACACCGAGCCCTGGCCGATTCATGACGTGGGTATAAATCATTGTCGTCGCGACATCATTGTGTCCCAAGAGTTCCTGCACCGTGCGGATGTCGTGCTCCGATTCCAACAAGTGCGTCGCGAAGCTGTGCCGCAGAGTGTGACTGCTCGCCGGCTTTGGCACCTCCGAGCGTCTGACCGCTTCGCTCATCGCCCGTTGGATGGTGCTCTCGTGCAAGTGGTGCCGACGAATCGCTCCGCTGCGAGGGTCTTTCGAGAATCCGGCTGCGGGAAACACATACTGCCAACACCATTCGCGGTCGGCGTTCGAATACTTCACCGCCAACGCATAAGGCAATTGCACGCCACCGAACCCAGCCGCCAAGTCCTGTTGGTGCAACCGCCGAACGCCCTCCAGGTGCAGCAACAGCGATTCGCGAACCGCTTCCGGCAACACCGTCACACGATCCTTCTCACCTTTGCCATCACGCACAACAATCTGACCACTCTCAAATTCAACATCTTTGACGCGCAGCCGCAGCGCCTCCAGCAGTCGCAGACCCGACCCGTACAACAACTGCCCCACCAACGACGGCACTCCGTCGAGTTCGGCTAACACGCGACTCACTTCCTCAACGGTCAACACGCAGGGCAAGTGTCGCTTCGGCTGCGCCCGAATCATGTCCCCAAGATTGCCCAACGGTCGCCCCAAGACTTGCCCAAAAACAAATACCAAGGCGTTGAGTGCCTGTTTCTGAGTGGCTGCGGAGACCTTTCGTTCCACAGCCAGGTCTTCCAAGAAGGCACGCACTTCGTCAGCACCCAGTTCGCTCTCCGGCCGCGCGCCAGAAAACTTCTCAAATCGCTCCCACCACTGCGTGTAAGACGTCTCTGTCCTGACCGCATAATGAGCCACTCGCAACACACGTCGCAGTCGCGTCGTCACCGGAGACCCGCCCTCGGTAGCATTCTCACTGACATCGGAAACGGAAATGCCAACGCGCTGATTCAACCGTGACCCCCAGGCTTCGCGCAAGGCGGGAATCGCCAAGTCCTCGCGTTGGTATCCGTAAAGCATCAATAAACCAATGGCGTCGAGCGACTGCTTCACCTGCCACTCAACTTGCCCTTTCCGCATCAAGGCTTCCAGATAGTCACAGACATTTGCGGAAGTCACACCGGCAATCTTACGTTCGTAAACGCGGAGAACATTCTCCATCCGCACACCGAGCCAATGCGCCTCCTTCGGCTGGCGACACATCGTCGCGGCAATTTCCTTTGCGGTCTCCAACGGTGATTTTTTGGCCGCTTTCGCCGCCCGGGCTTCTTGCTGAATCGGTTTCGCCACGTCTGCCATTTCGATCGCCTCCAATTGCGGGAATAACAGAGATAAGCTGCACGCAGTGCTACCAGAGTTAAGCCGCATGCGATTTAACAAGCAATCGACTCCCATACTTTTCTCAACCGACTTCATTGACGAGCCACAAAATCATTGGCATTCTGCCCGCCAACCCGATTGATCAGCCAACAGCACCAGACGAGATACGCTGC
>SXKJ01000312.1 GCA_005778115.1 Planctomyces sp.
ACGTTGCCACCACACAACGTTGCCACCACACAACGTTGCCACCACACAACGTTGGCTCCAACGAAACGAACTCGCCCGTGCTTCACGCTACGAATCTCGTAATCTCCTTCCACCACTCAAGAACCAGCTAAGAACCTAAACCGGACAGTAGAAATAGTGGTCTCGCTTCAATGGGTCTCTGACTTTATCGGATGCGTCTCGCTGGTTCCAAATCCCCTCAGCGATTCTTGATTTCATCGCGACCTTGCGACGCACATGACGTGCGGGTTTTGCAGATGATCGCCATGTGTGATGAAATTAGCACGACGCGCAAGCGAGTGATCTTTGGGCGTAACACTCGCTTGCGTATCGTGCTAATTGACGTCCATGAATCATGTAGGCTGGCGAACAGTCGGTTGTTGCTCCCAATGGCGAACGGTCACACGCTGCAAAGCGGACTCATCAATGTCGATTCCCAGTCCCGGCCCAACCAGCGCCGGAGCCAATCCACGTCGGACAAACGTCAGGTCTTGAACCGTCAGTCGCTCGCGGACGAGATGCCGGTCGTAGCTTCCTTCGAGGTAGCGGATGTTGGCGACCGAACACGCGAAGTGCCGGCCTGCTGCTGACAGAATTCCGGTCTCGCCGACTTGGCAGCCGAGTTGATAGCCGAGTCCCGCCTGATGCGCGAGCGCGGCCAGGCGCAACGACGACACGAAGCCGCCGCACTTGGAGAGTCGGACGTTGAACAGGTCGCAAGTGCCGGACTCGATCGCTCGGTGAGCATCGGTCAGGCTGCACAGCGATTCGTCGAGCATCAATGGGACGCCGAGGTGGCCGCGCAGCTTCGCCAAGCCTGCCACCTGTTGGTGTGGCACCGGTTGTTCGAGAGAGGTGATCCCGAACGGCCGCAATGGCGCGAGCTTGGATTCCAGGTTCGCGCACGTCCAAGCTTCGTTGGCGTCGATCCGCAGATCGACGCGGCTAGCGGAAAGGATCTTGCGGATGCGGCGGAGTTGGTCGGCGTCATCGACGTCGGCAACGCCGACCTTCACTTTGCACTGATGGAATCCGTAGAGCCGAATCTTCCAAGCTCGGACGGCGGTCGCCCACGGGGACATGGCGGTGATGGCGGCGCTATAGCGGACTTGTGATTTCGATTCGCGAATCGCGAACGCTTCCGGCAGCAGTTCGGTGACTCGTGACAAGGGAACGCCTTCGGAACGAGCGGCTGCATCCAGCAGGCTGAGTTCGATCGCGCAGCGTGCCGAGTTTCCAAAGCAGCCCCGCTCGACGAATGAGTTTTTGTCGTCGGCAACTTTCAGTTGGACCTGTTCCGTCCGCTTGATCGCCTGCGTGAGGTTGTCAAACGGTTCAGACAGTTGCCGCGCGAGGTCGCTTTCGGACAGCAGGCTCCAAACACTGTCGATTGTCTCGCCGGTGACGTACGGGCGAGGCAGTCCCTCGCCCCAGCCGATCGCTCCGTTGTCGAGTTCGCAGCGCACGATGAGCGAATCAGTTTCTTCTCGTGCGTGCGACGCATGACGCACTTTGTGCTTCAGCGGGATGCGAACGTGATAGGCAGTAAGGCGAGTCAGCCGCATCTCAGAGCGTCGATCAAAAAGGGAATCTCAGTCGCGGGAGCGACTGAGCTACGTAGGCAAGTCGCTCCCGCGACTTGCACTCGGACATGCGGGTCGATGCACCTTGCCGAAATGGTCTACAGATCAAACGTCGTGAGGAGTGCATCTAACGCGCGCTGACCATCGGCGGGCGAGACCACCGCACTGATGCGGATTTCGCTGGTGCTGACCATTTGGATGTTGACGTTGGTTTCGGCCAGAGCACGGAACATCTTCTCGCCGACGCCGGTGTGGCTGCGGAGGCCAATGCCCATCACCGAGAGCTTGGCGATCTCCCGTTCGTAACTGAGTGCCGCATCGCGCCACGGTTCGAGCACCTCGCGGACGAGTAACAGGCATTGATCGAGATCTTTGCGCAGGACCGTGAACGACAAGTTTGCGTGGCCGCGCTGGCTGATATTTTGGACGATCATGTCCACCATCACGCCCCCTTCCGCAACCGCCGTGAAGATCTTGGCGGCGACCCCCGGTTCGTCGGGAAGAGTGCGAACGGTGACGCGCGACTGATCCTGATCCAGCAAAACTTCGCTGACGACGATGTCCTCCATGTGCGACAGGCGGCTGACAACGTCCCGTTCGAGTTCGCCTCGCGAGTGATAAGACATCAACGCATCCGGCTTTGCCTCCCAACCCACCGGAGGAGCGACCGCCGAATCCTCGTGTAGTTTGAAGCCGTCATGCACGGCGAGGAGCGCTTCCTGACAACGGCTGCGATCGACGAGGCAGGAGATCTTGATATCGCCGGTCGTGATCATGCCGATGCTGATCCCTTTGGCCGCGAGGGCTTCAAACATCGTGGCGGCGACACCCGTGTGATGCCGCATACCGGTACCGACGCTCGACACCTTCGCGACGTTCGTCCCTTGCTGCACCGAACCCGCTCCGATTTCCGCGACTGCCTCTTCGGCGGCGGACAACGTCTCCGCCATGTCGTTCTGCGGAACGGTGAACGAGATCTGAGCGAGGCCGCCGGTGGCCACGTCCTGCACCACCATGTCGATCGGGAGCTTGCGTTGAGCCATCTTCTTGAAGATGAGGCTCATCACGCCGGGGCGATCCGGGATATCGAACAGACTGACGCGAACCTCGTCCTTGACCAACGCCAGCCCGGTCGCGATCGGACCGTCGTCGTCCGCCTCGGGACAGATCAGCGTTCCCAGCGTGTCGTTGAAGCTGGGCCGCACGCGCAATCGTACGCGGTACTTCTTGGCGAACTCGATTGAGCGTGAGTGCATTTTGCCGCCACCGACGCTCGTCAGTTCCAGCATCTCGTCATACGAAATCCGATGGAGCTTGCGGGCGTTCTTCACGATGCGCGGGTCGGTCGTGAAGATCCCTTCGACGTCGGTGTAGATCTCGCATTCCTCGGCTTGCAACACGGCGGCCAATGCCGTCGCGGTCGTGTCGCTGCCCCCTCGGCCGAGCGTGGTGATGTTGAAATCGTCATCGATCCCTTGAAAGCCAGCGGCCACGACAATGTTGCCCGCGTCGAGCGCCTTGCGCATCCGTTCGGTGGAGATCTTCTTGATCCGAGCCTTGGTGAAGCTGTTGTCGGTCAGCACGCCGATCTGCGCGCCGGTCAGACTGACGGCCGGTTCGCCGAGTTCCTGAATAGCCATCGCCACCAATGCGACCGCTTCTTGTTCGCCGGTGGCCAGCAGCATGTCCATTTCGCGGGCGGGCGGGTTTGGCGAAATCTCGTTGGCGAGGTCCACCAACTCATCGGTCTTGGCCCCACGAGCGCTGATGACCATGACAACTTGATGCCCCTGACGCTTGGCATTCACCGCTCGCTGAGCGGCCGCCAAGATCTTCTCGGCGGTCGCCACGCTGGTCCCGCCAAACTTCTGCACGATGATCGACACGATGCGTTTGCCTTGTTGAAAAGGACTCAAATCACTCGAAACCGAGCGGGGCACGATATCACATGATTGGAGAGTCGGAAACGAACTGACGAGCGAGGCTACTCACAGCCTTCCGAAGGTAGGGGCGAGGCGATCGCGACGACCACAACGATTCTTCCGAAGTCAAATCTGCGGGCGGCCAGCTTCAAAGAATCTGCCCGCGGTTCGTGTAAATCGCTCAAGACCGGATCATCCGACCGGTCATGCCTGAAATTCGTGTGTTGCCGACGTGTTTCCAACCGTCAACGTCCGCGTATAGGGCACATTCTCCTTCAGATCGCGCTTCGTGTGAAAGCAGCGTCAAAGGAGATTCAAGTCATGCACCGCGACAAGAAAGTTGGATTGGCATTGGCGATTCTGCTGTGCAGCATCGTTGGAGCGTTCTTCTTTCGAGACGACGCCCCTCGCAACAATGAACCGGATTTGAAAGACGGATCGCGTCTGGACCAGAAGATCGCCCGCGATAATTCACGGGGGCCTTACTCGGAATCCGAGGCTCGGTCGCGCGGCACGGATCCTCGTCGGCCAACGGATCGTTCGCGGGATGGATTCCCACAGAACGACTTGCCGGAGTTCTTACGAGACAACTCGGCTGGTGGAAATTCGACGGCGCAACGCAACCGCGTAAATGGCTCACGCGATCCGTTGAGTAATCGAGATCCGCTTGGAAATCCCTCGGACTTCAATCTGACGCCGCCACCGCAGGATGCTCCGGCCACGCCGATCGGGCCGTTGCACAACGGTGATTGGGATGCCGTGGCCAGCAACGATGGTCAGGGGATTCGACGTGGAGGGATCGACGTCGCCCCGGCGATCACGGGACCGACGCGGTCCCATGTGGTGTCCGACGGAGAGACACTGTCGTCCATCGCGGGGAAGTATCTGGGGAGCCAAACTCGGTATCAGGAGATCTTCCAAGCCAACCGCGACCAATTGAAAAGCGCGAATGATCTGAAGATCGGCATGAAGCTGACGATCCCGGAACGGGGCGAAAGCCGATCGACCAATGTGTTACGAGGCGGCGCAAGGACCGAAACTGCTCCGGCGATTCGCACCGCGCCGCCGGTCAACAACACGCAGAATCGGGGCACGGAGCGATCTCGCGAACCAGTCGGGGCGACGGACACTCCCAAGCCAAAGTTCAAGCCGGCGAAATCCAGCCCCGCCGTTCGCCGCACGACGGACGCCAGTGACGAAGAACCGCAGGAGAATAAGTTGTCTCAGGTCGCCCCCAGCGATCTGTTGGAGATCGACGAAGGAGTACTGGCGGAACTCGAACGCGATCTGGAAATGCAGATCGCGGAGAAACCGGGCGAAGCCACCACGCCGAAATGAAAAGAGACACGATCAGGCGAGCGGGGCGGCGTCAGCCCCTCGGTTCCGTGAGTTCGCCAAAGGACCCGGGGCCTGACGCCGGCCCGTTTGCCTGAGTCAAAGGCTACTTCTTCTCGGCCTTGGCGAGCTTGCCGTAGAAGCCAGCTTTTTGCAGCAGGTCCACGGCGTCAGGCACGATCATCCCGCCGCCGTTGAGCTTCACGGTTTGGGTCGCGGCGTCGATTTCCATCGAGGTCAGGCCATCCAGCTTCGTGAACGCTTCGTGAACCGCCTTGCGGCAAGCTCCGCAGCAAAGATGGATTCCGGTGAACGTCATCGTGTCGCGCTTCTCACCCTTCTTCGCGCCGACGTCCGGGAAGGCGAGGTCTTTCTTGCCGAACGCCGCTTTGCCGAAGAAGCCATGATCGGCGAGCGCTTCGATCCCCTTCATCGCAGCCTTCTCATTCTTGGCGGAGAAGACCACCGACTTGCTGTTGACGTCCGCTTTGGCGTCCGAAACTCCCTCGATACCGTCTAGTGCCCCTTTCGCACCTTCCACACACGCACCACAGCAGAGATGCACGCTGCGAACCGTCACGGTTCCCGACTCATCGGCCGCCACCGCGAAGGCAACCGCGACCAGACACACCAAACCAGCACACGCGCGAATCACGTTCATCCGAAGACCTCCCGGAATTGAAGCAACAAGTATGATCGGCACACTCCGATGGGAGCACTCTAACCGCCTGCCCGACGGACTCTCAAGCGGCCAGACGTTGCGTGCCCCAGCGTAGGGTGGGTCGAATCATCGAGACCCACCACGAGTTGCAATTGGAGTTGGTGGGTCTCGATGACTCGACCCACCCTACGATTGAGAAATAGAGTTTTAACAGCCCCGTTCCATCCGCCGTCCCATTTATGACCACCGGAAAGTGTGTGTCGAATGATCTCCGCAGTGTCCGAACCGCCGTTGTTGGAATGTCGCTCGATCGGGATGCGGTTCTCTGGAGTCACCGCGCTGGAAGAGGTGGACTTCGACCTGCAACCCGGCGAGGTGCATGGCTTGGTGGGCTGCAATGGCGCGGGCAAAAGCACGTTGATGAAGATCCTGGCCGGTGCCAATCCCGAACATGAAGGGACTGTGCTCGTTGATGGGCGAGAGATCTCACTTTCCTCGCCGCGAGAAGCTCAAGCGTGTGGGATCGCGATGGTCTATCAGGAACTTTCGGGGATCGGAGCGTTATCGGTGGCGGAGAATCTGTTTCTCGGTCGGCAGCCGACGCAAGCCGGGCGGATCGACTGGTCAGGGATGCGGCGGCAAGCGCGAGATTATTTGCGTGAAATGGCGATCGACGTCGATGTGCGCCGTCGATTGGATCAGTTTCCACTGGTGATTCGGCAGATGGTGGAGATCGCTCGCGGCCTGCATAGCGGAGCGAGATTGTTGATCCTCGATGAGCCGACTAGCGCGTTTAGTCCGCCAGAGACGCGGCGGCTGTTTGAGTTGATTCGGCAACTCAAACGAAACGGCGTGGCGGTCATTTTCATTAGCCACTTTTTGGAGGACGTGTTAGCGATCTGTGATCGCGTCACCGTGCTGAAAGATGGGCGTAAGGTTTCCACTTCGCGGTCGGTCGAACTCACAAAGACGGAGGTGATCTCACGAATGCTCGGCCGCCATGTGGGGCAGGTATCTAACCTGCCCGCCCAACAACACGGGCAGGTTGAAAACCTGCCCCACGATGATGAGGCCGTCGCGCTGCCGGCGCGGTCAACAACTCCACCAGCATTGCGAGTCACTGGGTTATCGAGAGCCAGCGAATTCAACGACGTGACCTTTGACGTCGCACCGGGGGAGTGCGTGGGCCTCTATGGCTTCGTCGGTGCGGGACATCAGGAGCTGGCTCACGCGGTGGCCGGCGCAGTGTCAGTCGATGCGGGCACGGTGCGATTGGACGAGTCGGATCTGCCAAACGGCGATGTCTCAACAGCCGTTGGTCGCGGCGTCGTTCTCGTCGCTGCGGATCGGGCGAAGACTTTGGTGCGCCGCAGTTCGATTGCAAACAATGCGACGCTGGCTCATTTGCGTCGCTCAATGGGTGAGTGGTTGCGGCGAGGACGCGAACACGCGGTCGTCCAACCACTGCTCGAACAAGTTGGCTGTCGCCCCGCTCGGCCGGAGTTATTCGCCGGCAACCTGTCGGGTGGCAATCAGCAGAAGGTGGTGTTGGCCAAATGGCTCTTGGGACCGGTGCGCGTGCTGGTCCTAGAAGAGCCGACTCGCGGCATGGACGTCAACGCAAAAGACGAGGTGATGCGTCTGATTGCCGATTTGAAAAAGTCGGGAGCGGCCGTCGTGCTGGCTTCGACCGAGCCAGAGTTCGTATTGGCTCACGCGGATCGGATTCTCGTCTTCGCGCGTGGCCGCATCGCCCATGAATTCGTCGGTGAGGACGTTCGGAAGGCCGACTTACTGCGCTGGGCCTAGCAAGACTTCGATCGCTGACAGAAAAATGAGGGCAGAAAAACTCGGTTGCCTTCTCTTGTCCGTGCCCAAACGCCAAAGAAACCGACTGGAATTTTTTCTGCCCCCATTTTTCTGTCAGCCACTTGAATTCCGCCAACGACATCATCGGCTTGAGCGAAGATGGGTCCCAAAAACAGCAGACTTTTCCGGCCACCGAAAACGAAAAAAGCCCGCTGCAAAGCAACGGGCTTGGGTATTGATCAACTTGTCATCGGTCGCATCACGCGGCGGCCGAGCCGTCTTGTGGGAAGAGGTGGGACTCGCCACGAATGATTTCCGGGGTCAGGACGTACTTCTTTCCAGGTTCTTGATCGGGCAGTTCGTAGAGGATGTCGAACATCGCGTTTTCGATCACGCTGCGGAGGCCGCGTGCGCCCGTGTCTTTCTGGATCGCGACTTTGGCGATTTCGCGAATCGCCTCCGGCGTGACTTCGAGAGTGGATTCTTCCATCTCGAAATACTTCTGGTACTGACGGACGAGAGCGTTCTTCGGCTCGGTCAGCACGCGGACGAGGTCGGACTCGCTGAGTTTGCTGAGCGTCGTGAGCACCGGCAAACGGCCGACCAATTCGGGGATCAGGCCGTATTCGAGAATGTCTTCGACGGTCGCGTCGTGGATCATTTCATAGCGGCGGAGTTTTTCATCGTGTGACGAGTTGTCCTGGCCGAATCCGATCATCTTGCGGCCCATGCGACGGGCGACGATGTCTTCCAGACCCACGAACGTGCCGCCGCAGATAAAGAGGATGTTCGTCGTGTCGAGCTGAATGTATTGCTGCTCGGGATGCTTGCGGCCCCCTTGCGGTGGAACGTTCGCGACCGTCCCTTCCAGCATCTTGAGCAACGCTTGCTGCACGCCTTCACCGGAGACGTC
>SXKJ01000313.1 GCA_005778115.1 Planctomyces sp.
CCGGTACAGTCTCCACGGGAGCCTCCTTGCTCGAGTGAACTGTGGCTGTGATAACCGAAGTCTACTCACTAGGAGGCTTCCTCTACTTGATCATTTCAATCCAGCACCAACGCTCAAAACATGGCAAAAGTCGAGCTTAGATGCGCGAGGAGGCCGCTTTTGTTTCTAGCCGTGAATAATTCAGGCTAGGGTTCCGCGAGAAGCGCACTAAACCACGGAAGTTCGCAGGATTCGATAGCTGCTCTCGCTCGAATTGCCACTCTTCGCCAGAATGCTCGCCGTTTCGATTTGCTGTTCACGAGGCGAGCTATGAATGCGATTTGTCAAGCTGAGTGTTTTGTCGTTTCCGTTGAAGCGTCCACACGACGCGAGTGGTTGGCGGCTACCGCCGGCGTGTTCTTCGCGTCATCGGTCGCGACAGCTCAGGACCAAGCGGCGACCAAAGCGGTCACGATCCCGCCACAGTTATGGCAGGAGACTCGCGCGACGTCGCGACGGTTGTTGGATCAAAGCCGGGACTCCTTCGAGCGCAGCTTGATGCCGTTGGCCGATCTTCTCGATCAATTGTCGGTTGCGACGAATTTAAATTTGCGTTTGGCCGGAGTGACCAAACAACGCGACGTTCAACGCGATTGGCAGGCTCAACTGGTGCGGCAATTGGAGGGGGTGACTGCTCAACTGGAGCGGTTCCAGCAACCGGCGTCGATCGGTTGGCAAGCGGATGTGTATTTAGCTCGCTTCAGTTTAGCGAACGCTCAAGCTCGGCTGGCGAAGTTTGAAGACCGCCCGGAACTGGCGGCGACCATGCAGACGCGAGCGGCGGAGTTCGCTCAGCAACATTGGGCCAAGCGACTCGATGACAGCAGCATCGGTCACGCTTCGCCAATGCAAATCTGGCGTGCGACGAATTTGCTCAACAACGCCGAAGGCCGGCCGGCCGGAACCGATCGCAACGTTTTGCGACAAGCCATCGACGCGACCGACCGTTGGAGCTTTCTCGGCGCGGGCATCGGTCGCAACGATGTGCGTCAGGCGTTTCAGTACGAACTGACTCGCGTTGATCTGCAAGAGTCTAAACCTGGAACTGAAGTCTTCGCCGCGAACGCACAACGGGCAGAGTCGCTGCTGGTTCAACTGCACGAGACCACGACGAAGTTTCAAGCGATGGGGACCGCCAGCCTGTACGACGTCGCTACCACCTGGCGCGAACGGTCGGAATTGCACTCGCGTTTACAGTCGGCCGGTGACGAATTCGTCCCGGAGACTTGGAAGCAGCGTCGCGAGTCGGACTTCCGCAGCTTGCAACGCCTCGCCGCAAACACGACCGACCGCCGAGGCCGCAATGCCGCCGACACCACCTACGTCGAAGTGCTGTCACTGGCCGAGCGGACGGCGGATGTGCGCTGACGCGCGACCGAAACTACCGCCAGACAAATCGCCACCAACCAACTGAGCGCCGAGACGATTGCTCCCGCTTTCCAGCCGGGGACGACGAAGCGAAACACAATCGAATGCTCGCCAGGTGTGAGCGGCACGGCGCGGAAGGCGATGTCGGCGGGGAGGATTGCCGTCGGCTGATCATCCACTGTTGCCGTCCAACCCGGATGAAATAGGTCCGTCAGCACGAGATAACCGTACCCCGTCGAGTTGGCTCGCACGCGGACTTCGTTGGCGGAGTAAGACTCGATCGTGGCTTCAGCAAACGGGGATCGCTCGGTCTCGCGCGGCCAGGAGTCGTGTTGCAAGAGCAGCGTTTCACGCGGGTGGATTTGCTCCAGCAGCTGCGGCAGTTTGTTGCCTTGCGAGGCGTTCATCGTCTCGGTGACTTGGCCGATGACGAATGCGCGCGGCAGAACCGTTTGATTCTCGAAGATCGCGTACGGCCAGACTTGGCTCGGCTGGTTCGGCCGCGTGATTTCTGAAGGGACGGCTCCGGAGGCGACTCGCTTCCAGCCGGCAACGTCGCGCTGATTGGCCGGCATGATCGCGTATCGCACGCCAGCCAAATCCACGAGCGGCCGATGCAGATCGCGAAAGCTGGGAAGCTGAAAGCCGCCCGGATCGAGCTTCGAGCCTTCCGGCGTCAGCGCGTCCAAGAACAGCGCGTATCGCAAAAACATGAACGGTTCGTAGCCGAGGATTTTTTGGACGCCGTCCTTGTGCGCCTCGCGATCATCGTACAGGCCGAACCCGCTGAGCACGCGATCGACCGACGGCCGTTCGCGAAAGAATTGCGAGATCGGCGAGTCGCGGCGCAGCGCGGTCGCTGGAATCGTCGCGAAGACTCGCGCGGAGAACGTGCCTAACTCCCACACGATCAGGCCGAACAGCAGCAGGCTCGCCCATTGGGCTGCGCGCCGCCGTGCCGGACGGTCGTCGAAAAGTCTGGGCCACAGCGAATCCCAGCCGATCGCCGCCAGTACCGCCACGATCATCGAACTGAGATACAAAGCTCGCGCGGGAGACCGAAACGACGCGATGCCCGGCAGCCACGCATGGCAGAATCGAAAGAACGGTGTGCGTGCTCCGAACGCGAACAGCACCGTGATCGCCAGCATCAGCAACAACCGCCGAGTCCCCGGGCGCTGGCGACCACACAACATCGCCATCACCGCGAGGAGCGCCGGAACGATGCCGAAGTGAAAGCAAAACTCCCAGCCGCCGAACGACGTGCCCGATGTTTCGACACTCTGAACCTGCGGATTCCAAAGCCATGACCAATGACCAAGCTTCAGGCCGTCTCCCGCCAATGAGAGCGGCAAGCCGGACGCTCGCACGGAAAGCTGGCTATTGCCAAACGTCGGCAGCAGTTCCACGAGCACCAAACCGATCGTCACAACGCCGACTAGACCCCAACACCACATCATTTGCAACCAGTCGGTGCGGTCGGCAGGATTCCGAGAGAGGACGCGGCTCAACAGGCAACAGGCCATCGTGCCGCTAAGCAGCAGCGACAGATAGAACGATTCCTGCACATGTCCACCGAGAAAACTCAGCGCCAGACAGACGCTGACACCCAGCCAACGCCGGCCGCCGCTGGCCAGAAACCGTTCGAAGGCCCAGAGCGTCCAGGGCAACCAAGCCATCACGCAGGTTTGCGGGTAATGCCCCTCGGCCGTATGCGCGATCGCGTAGGGAGCTGCCGCAGCGACCACTCCCGCGATCAAAGCGCTGAGATGCCGCACTCCGAGTTGCCGCGCCCAAAGATACGAGCCGACTCCCGCCCACCAGTGATGAACCACCAGCAACCAACTGGCCGCCGTTGAGCCGAGCCACCAGCACAACCAGTTTGGCGGATAGAACAACAGCGACTGCGGGTTTCCCCACGTCGGACTGCCCAACGACAGATGCGGGTTCCAGCTAGGGAATTGCCCTTGGACGATCGCTTTTGCCGGCAAATCCAACGCCCGTAGAAAGTAGGCAGTGAGATCGTTCTCGCCCCCGCGATGTGCTCCGACAAGCAGGTGCGACGGGTTCTGAACCAGTTCGTGAAAACCAAACAACACGGCGAGAGCCAGCAGACACGTCGCCGTGGCCAGCTCTCGCCACGTGGCAGCGGTAATTGGTGAAGAGTGCGATTCAAGCATGTCTGGACTCAGCCGGAAATTCCAGTCGCTGAATCAGCACAAACCGAACCAATTGGGCGTGAACTCCGTCATTGGCATTACTCATACAGGGCGCTGCGTCATCTCAAATGCAATTTGAGGTTGCAGATTATTTGAGGAAGACTTCGTTGGGGGTTCTGTAGCCGAGGCAGCGGCGCGGGCGGTTATTCAGAAGATTTGCGACGCGTTCTAGCTCGGCCCAGGTGACG
>SXKJ01000028.1 GCA_005778115.1 Planctomyces sp.
ATGAACTTCGGCCATACTGAGCTGATTCGCCATCACAGGCTCCTTGAGCAAAAAGTTGCTCAAGCCTGAACGACAAATCCCTTCTCATCTGGCCGGTTTCAACGCGCCCATGCGCGGCAGGGACAACGCGCCCAATGACATTCTCGTTCCAGGACTTGCGTTGTGCTTCAGTCAAGACGGTCAGAAGTTTTTCGTTCGCCTCCGATTTGATGCGGGCCGTCTCTGGCATCGACTTCGAGAAGTCCACGGTTCCTTCGCGTAGTTGATCGCCGAGCTTGATCAATTGGTCGCGGCGATCGTCCATGACGCGCTGAATCGCGGCTTGCTGCTCTTTGGTCAGCTTCAAGTCTTTGGCAACTTCCGGTAGCACCAATGCTGTCGGACCTTCGCGTTGCAACAACACCTGTTGCATCAGCGCCTTTTGCTCGGCGGTCAGTACTTTTTTGATGGCTTCTTCGGTTTGATGGCGTTGATAGTCACGTCCGGTGACGCGGTCGATTTCTTGTTTTTGCTCGTCAGTAAGCTTCAAGCGTTCTTGCACGGCCGAGGAACGAGTCTCAAAGGAGATCGATGGTGCCGGAGTTGGCGGCGGAAACTCAAAAGCGCCCCAACCGCCTGTCCGTTCGCCGGGACCGCTCGCTGAAGTGGCCGAACGCGGCGGGCCACCACCTCCGACGCTGCGGCGATCCGGAACGACGATGCAGCAGTTTGGCAACGCCTTTTTCAGTTTCTCTTGAGACTTCCCTGAGATGGCTCCTGCCGACAAGTTTAGAGATTGCAATTGCGTCAGAGACTTGAGAGTGGTCACCGCGTCGTCGTCGATCTTCGCATTGCTCAGCGACAGTAGCTTGAGCTTCTTGAACACTCGCAGATGCTGCAGGTCAGCGTTGGTCAGGTCGCGTCCGCCGAGAATCTGAGTCACCTGATACTCGCCATCAATGAAGATCACAGCCCCCTTCTCGGCGAGCAACGCGACCGCCTTTTTTTCTTCCGCACTGGGTGACTTGGCGTCGTCGGCAACGGCGAATGGATTGCCAGACATCATCAAGACGGCTGAGATGCAACAGATTGACTACAGCAGTTGGCGTTTGACCAATCCAGCATTGGTAAACATGACCTAGACCTCCAAGATTGAGCGACTTGCGCAGGTCAAAGAATGACCTGTTGCATGGGAGGAATCTTCGGCACAAGGATCGGGATATGAGTCGCGGCCCAAAGGAGCCGATTGTTGGCCGATCTGCCAGAATGGCGGCCATTATTACTGTTGGGCGAAACTAAGTTCTAGTCTTTGCTGGCCCCGCAAAACGGTCATTGTGACTTTGTCACCTGGCCGTTTGGTCTGAAGGAACCTGGCGATCAGGCTGGATTCCGTGATCGGTGAGCGATCGCCATCGATGGCCAAGATTATGTCATCCTTGACGAACCCGGCCTTCTTCGCCACTGCGTGTTCGTTGTATTGGCCGACCCATTTGGCGAGTAGAGCCAGTTGATCGGCCGGCAGTTTCAGATCGCGCCGCCGATCTTCCGGCAATGTCTCCAGTCGCATCCCTCCCAGCGTGATGCGCCGCAGATCCCACGAGGTCGCTCGCCAGGAGATGTCGTCTCGCTGCCGCCAGCCCTTCGCCAAAGTGAGCGTCAACGATTTTGACTGGCCATCACGCAAGACTTCCGCAGTCAACTTGCCGGTCTCGCCCGCGTGATGCAGTACCCATTGAACGTCGGCGATCGACAGAATCGGCTGACCCGCGAGCGTCCTGATTTCATCTCCCGCGCGGACACCATTTTGCTCTGCCGATGAGTTGGAAATGACTTCTCGAACTTTGGCCTTCTCCTTCGGGTCGAGGATCAACCCCAGAATCTTTGGGTTAGGATACGGATAAAGAACCTTGTCGGAGGCTGGCTTCTCGCTCGAACGCGCGACCAGCCGCAGCGCCTCACCGACTTGATGGCAGTGAATGCAGCTCTGCACCACCTTGCCTTCGTAGTCGAGCTTCGGCCCTTACTTTTCTTTGAAGGACGGGACTTGTTCCGGCACCTTCACTTCTGAGTCAGGCCCGCGTTTCGCCAACAACACGGCTTTGTTTTTCGGGAACTGAGCGTGCAGTTCCAACGCGCCACTCAGCGCTTTGGAAAACCCTTCGAGCGACACGTCCTCCTTGGATTCCGTCTGATGCGACCGCGTTCCGTAACGGCCGTAAATCGTCATATCCGCATTCAAGAAGAACGCAGCCCAGGACTGATCGTAGTCAAACTGAACTGCGACAGGTGCATGCCGTTGGCATGCACCTGTCGCACGCAGACAAACTTGTCGAGCAACTCGCGAACGCCCAGATCGCGTTCAACCACTTGCTCGTCAAGCTGCGCACACGCCTCGCATGGCACACAGCGAAACACGACCAAGAGTGGCTTGCCGGACTTCTTGGTCTCGTCGATCCCGCGCGGCAGGTCGTTGTAGATCCAATATCCATCCGATTCGACTCGCTTCTTATCGCCACGGACTTTGATCTCACGCTCTTGGGCATTCAGCGCACCGCCCCAACCCAGGATCGTCAGCAACAGGATCGCTTGAAGGAATCGCATGTCATGGCTCCTCGAAATCATCGTCTCAAGTGGAGGTACCCTCCAAAAAGAAGGCCCGATTCCACGAATCGGGCCTTCACAGAAACGCGTTTCTGAACTCGTCGATTACAGCGTCTCGTGAAGCTGATTCGTCGCCTTGAGCAACGCACGCTTCACCGCTGTCTGAGCCATTTGAACTTTGTAGTCGTTGTGGCTGAGCGGTGTCGCTTTCGCGAGAGCCATGCGGCCGGCGGTCTCGGCGATGTCGCTGGTGATTTGCTGGCCGACCAGCCACTTCGCCGCCTCGTGAGCGATCCACGGAGTCGGCGCAACGTGGCCGAGCACGATCTTCGCCTGACGGACGATGCCGCCATCGAGACCGAGACAGCAGGCGGCACTCGCTTGCGGTTGGTCGAGGCCGTTGAGTTCCAAGACCTCGTAGGTCGCGCTGCGTGTGTCGCTCGCGGCCGGCAACCACAGGTGCGTGATGAGTTGGCCTGGCTTGAGGACCGTCACACCTTGGCTGTTGGTCTTAGGAGTCAGGAAGAAGTACTCCAGCGGGAGCCATTCTTCTTTGACGCTCATCGCCTCCACTCCCTCGCTAACGCTTCGGGTTTGTGTGACGAGTCGCACCTTTGCGTTCCACGCGATGGCCGGGGGAGCGAAGCGGCTGGCGCTGACGAACTTGGCGGGGCCGCTGTTGCCGAGGATGGCGTGGTAGCGGTTGTCGCCGGTGGCGACGAGGCTCTCGCCGTCCTTCATCGCGAGCAGGCCGTAGCCGTTGCGGAAGTACCAGCAGTGAGGCAACTGGCAGAGGTCTCCGGCCAGGGTGCCGTTCGCCGTGATCTGAATGGCGCGGATGCCGTCAATCACGTCGATCAGCGAGCGATAGTCGGCGGCGATCGCGTGCTCGTTGATTTCATCGAGCGTCGTGTTCGCACCGATCATCACTCCGCCGTCGTGCGGCTTGATGCCGCGCCACGACGAAACACTTTTGATGTCCACGACGCGAGCCGGTTGGATCACGTCGCGCTTGAGCAGGTTCATCAGGTCTGTCCCGCCAGCGAGGACCGCCGTGTTGCCGCCATGTTCTGACAACAACTCGAGCGCTTCCGCCTCGGTTTCGGGACGAGCATATTCAAAGGATCGCATAGTTTTTACCTCACGTTGAGGGGAATGGATTTCTGGGAATCCCAATGTCCAATGAAATCCCAAGGTCCGAATCCCGAAGGATTGAAACCTTGGCATTTCACTTGGACCACCGAATGGTTTTGGGTTTTGTCATTGGGAATTGGTCATTCATTGGACATTGGGTTTTGTAAATTAGAGCTTATGCCTTGGCCGCCTTCAGCGCGTCGAGGACTCGCTTGGGCGTGAGTGGGATCGTGGGGACGCGAACTCCGATGGCGTTGGCAACCGCGTTGCTGATGGCGGCTCCGCAGGCGATGACCGGGGGTTCGCCGAGGCCGATGACACCTCGTTCGTATTCGCTGTCGGGCTGATACATCTCGACGATCAGTTCGCCGATGTCGCCGATACGCGGGAGCTTGTAGTTCTCCAGGTCGGCGTTGATGTAGCGGCCAGTCTTGTTGTCGAGGATCTGTTCCTCGGTCAGCGAGTACGCGATGCCCATGATCATCCCGCCGTATACTTGGCTCTTCGCCAGTTGCTCGTTGATGATCAGGCCGCAGTCTTGCACGGCGACGAACTGGTTGATGCGGACGATGCCGGTTTCGGTATCGACCGAGACATCCGCCATCTGTACGCCGCCGACTTGAGCACTCGTCAGGCCATCGTTCTTCGGGCCTTCACCCTGAGTCTCGATGCCCATCATGCCGAGCAGACCGCACGCAGCCTTCCAAGTGCAGACCTCTTTGCCATCGGACCAGATCTTTCCGTCCTTGGCTTTGAGGCTTTCCCCTTTGACCTTGTGCTTCTCGGCAACGACATCAAACAGCTTGCCGAGCGCGGCGAGAGCCGCGCGACGGTTCGGGCCGGTGACGCCACCGATGGTGGTGCTGCCGCCGGACGGGCCGGAGCGTGGATAAACGCTGGACCCGTAGCGGACCTTCACGGCTTCGAGAGGAAGGCCGAACGTTTCGCCGAGAACCATCGCGATCGCGGTGCGAGTTCCCGTGCCGATGTCCTGCGTTCCGCTGAGCGATTCCACGCTGCCATCCGGGTTGATGCGGACGGTGCAGGTCGCTGCATGAGCGGCTCCGCCCCAAGTATGGATGGCCATGCCGAGTCCCTTCTTGACCGGGCCGGCTCCACCTTTGCCATGCGGATGCCACTTCTTCGCCCAGCCGATCAGCTCGGCCGCTCGTTTGATCTCGGCGGTGTAGGTGGCTTGCAGCTTCTCGTTGGTCTTGTCGATGTTGGCGAGAAAGACATCGACCGAACTCTTGCCGAGCTTGGCCGCGATGTCGTCGATCGCCGTATCGGTCAGAGCGCACAACTGCGGATGCGGCGGTGCGCGCCAAGCTCGGTCAGGACCGGCGTTGGTCATCAAGCCGGTGGCCTTGCGATTAACGTTGTCGAATTGGAAGACGTACGGGTACTGCGCGAGATTCAGCGTGCCACCCTTGAGTCCACCGTTGGAACCCCAGTGGTGGCTGTCCCACGCAATGATCTTCCCGTCTTTGTCGGCCGCGATCGTGACTTCGGCGAAGCCCGACGGTCGCGTGCCGGCGACCTTCAGTTCGGTCGCTCGATCGAGCATCAGCCGCACGGGGCGGCCGGTCTCTTTCGACATCTTCGCGGCGGCGACGCCCCATTCATCGGCGGCGAACTTCGAGCCGAAGCCACCTCCGACGTACAGACACGTCACGGTCACATCGGCCTGATCCATGCCGAGCGGTCCGGCGAATTGTCCCGCCGTGCCGCTGACGTTCTGCGTCGAGAGATTCACATTCAGCTTGTTCCCCTCGAAGCGAGCAGCTGCTCCGTGAGGTTCGAGGCACATGTGGCTGATCGTCGCGATGCCGTAGTAGCCCTTGTGGACCACGGCGGCGGTCTTCAGCGCGGCGGCAACGTCACCTTTCGTGTTCTCACCGAGCGGCTTGATGCGCGACGCGGCAGTCATCGCCGCCTGATATTCGGCGAGCTTCTTCTTCTCGTCGTCGCTGAGCTTGGCCTTATCGGCGTCCGCCAGCTTGCGGACCTCTTCGGGATATTTTTTCAGCACATCGGCCGTCTGGTCGTTGTGCAGCTTGGTCGCCGTGGCGAGATCGTCTTCATCGACGAAGTGAGCCGCCACATCGAACGCAAACTTGATGGCTCGGACGCCGTCTTCGGCTTGCTCCTGCCGTTCGGCCGCGACGGCTGCGACGAGCGAGCCGTCCCAGTTCAAGTCGTCGCCGACTTTCACGAACGCATAGACCGCTTTGACCCCCGGCACTTTGGTCGCAGGCTCAAGGTCCAGGGCCTTCACCTTGCCGGCTCCACCCTTGAAGGTCAGCAGCTTCGCGACCAGGCAGTCTTTCGGATTCGTGTCGGCCGTGTACTTCGCCGCTCCGGATGCCTTCTCGGCTCCGTCCATGCGCAGCGTGTTCTTGCCGAGATACACATTTTCTTTGCGAGGCCCCCAGGCCACTTTGAGTTCAGTCGCCATAGTTACTTGCCTCCTTTCGTGACCAGTTCCATCGCACAGGCCGCGATACCGGCATAGGTGCCGCAACGGCAGATGTTCCCGCCGAGACCTTTGCGAACTTGATCGAGCGTCGCGCCCGGGTTCTTGTCGCAGAAGGCTTTCGTGGCCATGACGAATCCAGGAGTGCAGAAGCCGCACTGCATCGCGTCATGCTTCACAAAGCCGGCGATCACCGGATCGTTGGCCGCGAGCGATTCGACGGTCGTGATCTTCTTGCCGACGCACTCGACGGCGAGTCGCGTGCAGGCATAAGTCACCTTGCCGTCGATGAGCACCGTGCAGGCTCCGCAGTTGGTCGTGTCGCAGACGTCCTTGCAACCGGTGTGGTTCAAGTCGTCACGCAGCGTGTCGAGCAGCGTGACGCGGTTCTCGACTTTGACCTTGTGGTCCTTGCCGTTGACGTTGAGCGTGATGTCCTGCGGTTCGGCAGTCCGCACGCTCTTTTTGGCATCTTGAGCAACGGCTCCTTGTTCGCTGGTGGCCAGCGCGGTGACGGCCACGGCCGCACCAGAGCCTCTTAGAAAATCACGGCGATTAAAGCCGGAGCCATTCTGAGGAATGGACTCATCTCGGAGGTCTCGCATCTGGTTCTCCCTCTACAGTGGTAGCGAAACGATGACCGGGTCGCGGGCCGAAACTGTCGGACGAAATTAGCAGATCTCAAAGAGCGGCTTCGCAGCAACGCGAAGCAGTCAGGCCGAGAGACCCAACCCACGACGTGCGGAACGGGCGCGATTCTAGCCAGCTCGCAAAGCATCACAACGAACCGATGCGAAATTTCGGCGAGGTGGTGACCACCATAGATTGCTGTTTGCGTCGATGTCGCGCAGCGAAGGCTCCATCAGAATCAATCGAGCACTGTCGGAAAGAACCGCCGCCACAGGGTTGCTAGTAAAGACATGGGCTGGACTAGCCCACGTTTTGCGTGCGCGCAACGTAGCGCGTATTGTGACGCGTAAGGAGCGAAGTTCATGTCAACACGTCGAGTGTTTACGAGGGAGTTCAAGGTCGAGGCCGTGTCGTTGGTGTCTCGTCAAGGACTGA
>SXKJ01000029.1 GCA_005778115.1 Planctomyces sp.
CCCGCTACCATCCCCCCAACCCTGATAAAAAACCTCTCGGAGATCCCAAACTCAGCCAGCTCTCTCCGCAAGAAAAGAAGCAACTCACCAACTTCACGAATGAAAACATCGCCGCTTAAAAATTCTTCACGGCGTTGCCTGAAAGGGCGACACTCTCTCAAACGATTTTTTCGTGTCGCCCTTTCAGGGCTTCGACCGTTCCATGAAATCTGTCCCCAGGGCGTTGCCCTGGGCTGGCATATTGCTGCCCCTTTTGGGGCGGAGCTGCAAATCGAGATCTCCCCGCGAGCCTCCCACTTCGAGCGTCAAATGTCACTCGATCATTCCGGCCTTCCTGACGCCAGAACCCGTTTGCTTCGTTGCCGAGTCACCCAGGTCCGTGCGAGCTTTGTCGGCGAGAGCGGTCAATCGCACAACAACGTCGGCGTGTTGATCGGCGACGTTGGTGGTTTCGGCTCGGTCGGTTTCGAGATCAAACAACGCAAGTTCGATCTTCTTCTGAGCCGGTTTGCCGGGGCGTGAGTCTCCGCCGACGTTGTCTTGCGTGGTCGAGATGTAGTCGTGCGGGAAGTGCAGCTTCCATTTTCCGCTGCGGACGGCTTGCAGGTGTTGGCCCCAGTAGAAGTAGAACGCTTCGTGCGGTGACTTCGCGTTCGGTTGGCTGGAGATCAACGGCCAGATGTCGAGGCCGTCGATCGGACGCTTCGGCAACTCCGCACCGCCGAGCTTGGCGAGCGTCGGCAGGATGTCGATCGTCATGGCTGGCTCGCGGCAGACAGAGCCCGTCGGAATCTTGCCGGGCCAGCGCATGATGCAGGGGACGCGGACGCCACCTTCCCACGTCGTCCCTTTGCCTTCGCGCAGGCCGCCAGACGAGCCGGCGTGATTGCCGTAGGTCAGCCACGTTTTCGAGAACCATTACGGAGACAAAGATTCCGAGTGAGCGTTGATCATCACTGCGATGTGCCGTGCAATTCCAGCGACGGTCGGTTGATGGAGGATTCCCGAATGATCGGTGTTGAGCACGATCTCGGAGACAGGCAGATCATCGCCGCGTTGCCATGTCTGGCCGCTGGTTCCGATACCTCGTGCGGCCTGCCAGACAGTCAGAGGAGCTCGAACCGTTGGAATTCGGGTGCATGTGCTGACCAGCAGGAGATGCTGGGACAGCCGTTTGAGGTGCGTCTTGGCGGTCAGACCGGGACGTTCGCCCTGGATGTACTTGTGGCTGTGCAGCCAGTCGAGCAAGAGTGCCACTGGGTCATCCGACTGCTGACAAAGAGATTCCGCCAGTTCGCTAAAGGCAGGACGGTCAGATTCATCGACCGGGTGAAGGAAGGGCATGCTGAGTGCGAACTCCTGATATCCCGAAAGAATCAAATCGGCGAGTTGTTCGCGAGCACCGTCGGCATCGGCGGTTCGAGAGTAGTCGGGACAGTCGATGACGCCCACGAAGTCCACCGGCAGTCCCTCTGATTCCAACTGCTCCGCGACGCCAGCCGCGAGATAGCCGCCCAACGAGAATCCACACAGGCGATACGGTCCGGTTGGAATGCGAGTCCGGATCGCGAGTGCGTAAGCCGCGATCATGGCCTCGACGGTGGGATATTCCTCGTGGCCTGACAGCAACCGCGACTGCACTCCCAACACGGGGAATCCGGCTGGCAATGAATCCACGAGTTCCGCGTAGCAACTCGCGTCACCACCGATCGGATGGAAGCAGATCAGCGGAGGATCCGTTCCCTCACTTCGCAGTTCGAGGAACAAGTTCTCCGCCGCCGTCGCTTCATCGTCAGTGGAAACACGGACGGTCGAGTCAGACTCTGCGTAGCCCAACTGTTTGAGCAGGTCGTGCACCAGTCGGTTCACCGTCAGGTCGCGTGAAACAGCCAGTGTTGGCAGTGATGCGGACAAGTCGCGCTCAATGACCGTGACCAGTTCGATTCCCATCAGAGAATCCAAACCCAGTTCAGTGACCGGCCGTGCCGCATCCACTTTGGCCGGAGCGATGCCCAGGATGCGTCCAATTTGCGATTGCAGGTATTCTCGTAACAACCGGGTTCGATCATCCGGCGAGGCGATTTCCAATTCATCACGCAGCCGGGAAGTATCGACCGAGCGGTTTCCACGACCAGCGAATTCGCCCACGAGCGAGGTGAACAGCCCCTGCGGAACACGGTCTCGCCAGAAGCCTTCGGCGACCGCCTGCCAATCGAAGTCACCGACAACGACAGTCTCGTGGTCTTGCACCAGCAGCCGCTCCAGCACTTGGAAATACTGAGCCGGCGTGGCACCCAGGAATCCACTGCGCGCGGCATGTTTCATCAATTCGTCACGTCCCGCTGCGAAGCCGACTTCGGTGACGAATCCCCAGCCAATGGCGATGGCCGGCCGGCCTTGTGAACGCCGATAGGCCGCAAGCCCTTCCAGCAGCGCATTCGCCGCCGCGTAATTGGCTTGGCCACGATTGCCGATCGAGGCGCTGATCGAACTGAAGAGGACGAAGTGTTCCAGAGGCAGGTCGCGTGTCTCTTCATGGAGGTTCCAAGCTCCGAGCGCCTTGGGGCGCAGGCTGGTTCGGAACCGCGCGGGATCGAGACTCATCAGCGGAGCATCATCGATGACCATCGCCGCATGAAAGATTCCGCGCACGGGTGGAGCTTCGTGGCGGAGCATTTCAAACAAGCGGGCTACTTGGGAATGATCGGAAACATCCACGGAGTGTGCCCGCGCGGATGCCCCGAGTTGTCGGACTTGATCAAGTGCATTTTGGACTTCAGGAGTTTCCGTCGAACGCCGGCTGATCAGAACGAGATGCCCACCACCTCGCGCGGCGATCCACTTGGCGGTCTCGAAGCCGAATCCGCCAAGTCCTCCGGTGACGAGATACGTTCCATCGGGACGGAAGCGAACGCGCGGCACGTCTTGGCTGGCGACGCGCAGCTCAGGATCGCGAACATCCACCACGAGCTTTCCGGTGTGCTTTCCTTGGCTCATGACTCGGAAGGCTTGAGCCACCTGCGACGCCGGCCAGTTGTGATGCGACAAAGGGCGGAGCTGGCCGGACTCCAGCGCGTTGCGGAGTTCACCGAGCAGTCGCTTGGCCAGCGCGGGCTTGTCTTGAAGGATCGCTCCCAGATCAATGGCATGAAACGAGGCGCTCTGTCGCAGCGGCCACAATCCCAGCTTGGAATTGCCGAACAAATCTCGTTTGCCAATTTCCAAGAAGCGACCGTACGGTGCCAGACATCCGACGCTCTGATGCAGAGCTTCTCCGGCCAGAGAATTCAGAACGACGTCCACTCCTCGGCCATTCGTGTGCCGGCGAATTTCATCGGCGAACGTCAGCGTTCGGGAGTCAAGGACCAGCTCACAGCCCTGTTGCCGCAGTAGCTGACGCTTCTCTTCGGTCCCGGCAGTCGCGAACACTCGTGCTCCGATGCTGCGAGCGATCTGCACGGCCGCCTGCCCAACTCCGCCGGCAGCCGCATGGATCAGCACGGTTTCGCCGGCTTCCAATTGGCCCAGTGTCCGCAGTGAGTACCAGGCGGTCAGAAAGGCGATGGGAATTGTGGCCGCATCGCTCATCGTCCAATCTGGCAGGATCGGCAGCAGCAGGTCGGCGCGAATGACGGCATGTGATCGAAAACAACCGCTGAGGCATCCCACGACGCGATCCCCAACTCGATAGCCTGTCACTCCCGAACCGATCGCGATGACCTCACCCGCACACTCGTCCCCCAGAGCCAATTCCTCTAGCCGATCGGCGGGATACAGCCCCAGGCACTTCAAGACATCGCGAAAATTGATCGCCGTGCAATGCACCGCGACCTCCACTTCACCCGGTCCCGGTGGCGGCCGGTGAGCAGGAACCCATGCGAGCGCATCGACCGATCCACCGCGACCAGCGTCCAAACGATAGGCTGCGACGTCAGCGGGCACAAGTTGCTCAACATCCAGCGCGGGAGCCGGCTCCAGACGGGGAACCCAGCGATTCGCGTCACGCCACACCGATTCTTGTTCCGCATCACTTCCGAGGATCTCTGCGGTGACGTCCTCCCAATTGATGGAAGAACTGCTATGCGGCAGATCAATGAGTTTGGTTGACCACTGCGGAAACTCGTTGGCGATCACACGCCCCAGCCCCAAAGTCCCGCAGGCGTGACCGACATATTCGCCGGTGTCGGCTGGCAGCCGCCGGGCCTGTTGAGTCAACAGCACCAGCCGACCGGGCCGCAGTCGGTTCGTATTGGTAATCGCCTGCATGACCGCCACGACGCTGTCGAGCGACAATTGAGTATCCCGTTCAAAGTTGGATGTGGCGCTCTCCGGAGCAGACACATCCAGAGACCAGCTGTGCAAAACATTCAACGGGCCGTCGGGGAATTGCCCCAGGAGGTCCGTCAACTGATCCAGCGTTTGGAGAGGGCAGACGGACGTTTCTCCGGCGGCCTGTATTTGGTCCACGATTGGCTGACAGACGCCTTTGGTGTCGGCAAGCACCAACCACTTGGTCGTTTGACTGTCTGTGCGAGGATGACTCGCCACGGACGACGCATCGTGGGTCAGCGCGGCGATCGGCATCTGATGCCAGCAGGTGACATAGGCTTGTGGCCGACGCTGTGCTCGATCTCTGGTGGCAGACGACGAGGCACGCTGACAGCGAAAGGCGGCGAGTTCTGCGATCAGTTTTCCGGCAGCATCGAACAGCCAGAGATCACCCTCCACCGCATATTCACTCGACTGAGACAACCGAGCATAACACCACACGCTGTCTCCAAGTCGACTCCAGACTCGCAGATGGCCGATCCGCACGGGGAGGTGCAGCGATTCACGATGCTCAATTGGAATAAGCACCGAAAACACTTGGAAACAGGCATCGAGCACTACCGGGTGACACCACCAGTTCTCGGAGTCATTCACTTCGAGGCGGCGGATTTCCCCCAAGGCTTCTTGGCCACTCTTCCACAAGGACCGAACCGTCTGAAACTGGGGACCGTATTCCAAACCGCGATCCGCCAACTCGGCATACGAATCCGGGATCGAAACCTGCTCAGAGCATCGCGCTCGGAGCGTCTCGAAGGAATCCGTCTCCGGTGCCGTGGCCTCAATCGCAGACCAATCCGCAGTGGCATTGCGAGTCCACGTCAGACGCTCCTCCGAACCCGTTCGACTATGGATATTGAGCGTGTGGCCTTCATCGGAAAGCGTCACTTGGACTTTGGGGGCGGAGTCCCCGGCAATGAACAAGGCTCGTAGGAACTGGACGTTGTCCAAACAGAAACACGGCTGTTCGGCGTTTTCGATTCGATGCTCAGCGAGTGCCGCCAACATCATTTCGAGATACGCGGCTCCCGGTACGACGACTGTGCCTTTCACCACATGGTCCGACAACCAAGCGAAAGTTCGTGGATCAAGAGTCTGCTCCCAGGTGCTGACGCCACTGGTTCTGCGGAATCCCAGCAACGGGTGAAACGCTGACGGATTTCGTGCCGTCGCCATCTCTGCGTGATCATGCCAGAAGCGTTCACGATGCCAAGGATGTTTTGGCAGATCAATCGGTGTGTTGTCTCCCGGAACGACACACTCAAAGTCACATCGAGTTCCGCGTACAAACAGTTGCCCCAAGGTCGTTCGGAACATCAAGCCACCGGCGACGTCTCGCCGTTGTGACGCGAGCACTTCGATCGTGCGGCCCGCCTCGCGAGCACACTCCTGCAAGGCACCCGATAAAACCGGATGCGGCCCAATTTCCAGAAAGACCAATTCGGTGTTGGGCGGGGCGGACATCGCCGCCGGCGCGAACAAGACTCCCTCTCGAACATTTCGCCACCAATAGTCGGCATTCAGTTCGCCTACAGAAACAGGGCGGCCGGTCACGGTCGAGACCAGCGCGATTGCCGGCGCGGACGAACGGAGATCAGCTAGGCCCTGGCGCAGTAGCGACTCGGCTGGTGTCATTGCTGCGCTGTGGAATGCGTGGCTGACTCGCAGAAACCGATGCCAGACGCCGTCCCGTTCCAACTGCTGGGCCAGCTCGTCGATTAACCGAGCTTCTCCAGACAGAGTCACCTGCCGCGGACTGTTGACGGCCGCCAATGACACCTGGCCGGCGTACCTTTTGATCCTTCGGTCGGCATCGTCGCGGTCCAATGCTGCCGCGAGCATCTTTCCTCCCGTATGAGCCTGCTGCATGCTGCGGCTGCGCCACGCGATGACACGGCAGGCTTCGTCGAGATTCAGAGCACCTGCGGCCCATGCCGCAGCGACTTCGCCCACGCTGTGTCCCAGCACCGTATTCGGAGTCACTCCCCAGGATCGCCACAGAGCCGTCAAGCTCACTTGCTGCGTGAACAACGCGGGCTGTGCGAAACATGTTTCGTCGATCCGACTGGTTTCAGCAGGACGCTCCATCTCCGCCAGGATCGACCAGCCCAAGTGTTCGGCGATGCGTGCATCGCACTGCTGGACCCAATCGCGATAAACGGGTTCGTCTCGAAAGAGATCCGCCCCCATTCGGGGATGCTGCGGGCCTTGTCCCGAATACACAAAGACCAAATTCGAGGGACTGGAATTGACGCTCCCTACGGCAACACCCTGCGGACGCTCGCCGTTCTGAGACGCCAGCAATTTCTCGGCAAGCTCCTGTCGAGACGAACCACTGACGCATAACCGAAACCGATCGTGCGTTCTCCGCAACGCGGCCGTTCGACAAATGCGCGGCAAGTCGTCGTCCGTTGCCTGTAAGAGTTGTGAGCGAAACTGGCTGACCAGTTCGCGCAAAGCCAATTCATTGCGAGCGGTGATTGGCAACGCCAGCAGTTTGTCAGTCACGAGCGATGTCGAATCAGGCAGCGCGACAGGCACTGACACTCTCGTCCGGTAACGCGCACAAATCTCAGTGGTGTTTTCGGCCAACACGACATGCGCATTGGTTCCACCGAATCCGAACGAGTTGATACCAATTACCGCCGGACGATCGGGATCGGGCCAAGGTTCCGTCTCCACCGGAACGCGAAGTTTCAGCTCGCCAAAAGGAATGCGTGGATTCGGCTGGCGGAAATGCAGATTGCGAAAGACGACTCGCTGGCGAATCGAGAGCACGGCTTTGAGAACGCTCGCCATTCCCGAAGCCGATTCCAGATGTCCAATGTTGGTCTTCACCGAGCCGATCACCAACGGCCGAGCCAAGTCACGTCCTGCACTGAACACCTCTCCCAAGGCAAACGCTTCGGTCGGATCACCGATCGCGGTCCCCGTACCATGAGCTTCCACGTAGGCCAACGACGCGGGGTCGATCTCCAGCCGAGCGTAAACCTCACGCATGAGTTGTGCCTGCGCGTCTCCGTTCGGCATGGCCAATCCCGTCGTCCGCCCATCCTGATTGACTCCCGATCCAAGGATGAGTGCCAGAATGCGGTCGGTGCGATCGAGTGCCGCGTCCAGACGACGAAGGACGATCGCTCCGGCCCCTTCCGCTCGCACGAATCCGTTCGCCGAAGCATCAAACGCCTTGCAGCGTCCATCGGGCGACAGCATTGATGCCGCACAGAAGCTGATAAAAACATCGGGAGCCAACAGGGCATTTACTCCACCGACAATCGCCAAGTCGCATTCGCCAGACTGCAAACTCTTCACCGCGCGATCCAAGGCCACCATCGAACTGGAACACGCGGTATCAATCACAAAGCTCGGCCCCCGTGCATTCAAGCAATACGACAACCGATTGGCCGCGATACTCATCGACGTGCCCAGCGCCGTGAACGACTGCAGAGACCGCTTGTCGGTCGGAGCGGCCTGCAGCTGGGAATAATCGAGCGTGCTAATCCCAACAAATACTCCTGTTCGGCTGCCCGAAATTGTGGCCAGCGGAATGCCCGCTTCGGCCAGGGCTTCCCAAGTCACCTCCAGAAGCATCCGTTGCTGGGGATCGAGGAACGCTGCCTCGCGGGCTGAAATCCCGAAGGCGTCCGGCTCAAACTGATCAATGCCAGCCACGAACCCACCCCAGCGAGAGTAGGTCTTGCCGGGAATACCCTGGCGGTCGCTGGCATAGGCTGCGACGCTCCAGCGATCCGAGGGGATCTCGCTAATGGCATCGATTCCCTGCCGAAGCAACGTCTGATAGCTCGCTAGATCAGTCACGCCGCCAGGTAGCCGGCAACCCGTACCAATGATTGCGATCGGATTCATGCGGCAGTGGTCCTCATTTTGAATGAGCCAATCGAAAGGATGTTTTCGAGGAGGTTCTCAGGGTTAACCGACCGCAGGTCTGAATGAAACATTCCGCCGCTTGGGCTTGTCCCAGTGGTTCCCGCGCTTCTGCGCTACGACTGCATCGTAGCGCAGAAGCGCGGGAACCACCCCGAGCAGCGGGGTGGCGTGAATGTCTCATTCATGGCCGTGCGAGGTATAACCGACCACAGGAAACGTATTGAGTCCTGCGTGTCAGGTTTGTAGTTGCCACGAGTCATGGATGAAACCAAGCCGTTTCGACGACGAGTTTCGGGAAACTCAACGGCACCACGCCTGCAATGCCAACATCAATTACATGATCACCGGTTCTGGATTCAACGTCCCGCACTCGATCGAAGTGATAGATGCGGCAACCGCTGTTGTTTCTGGTCAGCTTGGAAGAGTTTACGGGACCCGTCTAAGTCGCGCGTCACTCCACCAACCCCGACTTCCTGACGCCAGAACCAGTTTGCTTCTTCGCCGAATCGCCGAAGTCCGCGCGGGCTTTGTCAGCAAACGCCGTCAGCCGAGCGACAACGTCAGCGTGTTGACCGGCGACATTCGAGGTTTCGGCTCGGTCGGTTTCGAGGTCGAACAGCGCAAGCTCGATCTTCTTCTGAGCCGGTTTGCCGGGGCGTGAGTCTCCGCCGACGCTGTCGGGGATGGTCGAGATGTAGTCGTGCGGGAAGTGCAGCTTCCAGTTTCCGCTGCGGACGGCTTGCAGGTGTTGGCCCCAGTAGAAGTAGAACGCTTCGTGCGGTGACTTCGCGTTCGGTTGGCCGGAGATTAGCGGCCAGATGTCGAGGCCGTCGATCGGACGCTTCGGCAACTCCGCGCCGCTGAGCTTGGCGAGCGTTGGCAGGATGTCGATCGTCATGGCCGGCTCGCGACAGACAGAGCCAGTCGGAATCTTGCCGGGCCAGCGCATGATGCAGGGGACGCGGACGCCACCTTCCCACGTCGTCCCTTTGCCTTCGCGCAGGCCGCCGGACGAGCCGGCGTGATTGCCGTAGGTCAGCCACGGACCGTTGTCGCTGGCGAAGATCACCAGCGTGTCGTTCGTCAGGCCCAATCGTTCGAGCGTCGCGGTGATCTGGCCGACGGACCAGTCGATTTCTTGGATCACGTCGCCGAACAAACCTTGCTCCGACTTGCCACGCTGCTTGTCCGAGACGAACAGCGGCACATGCGGCATCGAGTGTGGAATGTAAACGAAGAATGGCTGAGTCTTGTGCGACTCGATGAATTTGACGGCTCGTTCGGTGTACCATGTCGTGAGTTTCGGCTGATCCTCGGCCGTGACCTGCGGGTTGATGATCTTGTCTCCCTCGATCAGCGGCAGATGCGGCCAGCGCTTGAGCCGTTCTTCCAATGGCAGATTCGCAACGCCCGGATGATACGGCCACATGTCGTTCGAATACGGTAGTCCGAAATATTCGTCGAAGCCGTGTCGTACCGGCAGGAAGCGCGGATGATGGCCGAGATGCCATTTGCCATAGATCGCCGTCGCGTACCCGCGCGGCTTGAGCACTTCGGCGATGGTCGTCTCGTCGTCGTGAATCCCGTTCTTGCTCTGCGGTCCCAGCGCGCCGAGGATGCCGACTCGATTCGGATAGCAGCCCGTCATCAGCGCCGTGCGCGATGCCGAACAAACCGCCTGAGCGACATAGAAATCGGTGAATCTCACGCCGTCCGCCGCCAGCTTGTCGAGGTGCGGAGTCTTCCAGCCCTTCGCTCCGTAACAGCCGACGTCACCGTAGCCGAGATCGTCGGCATAGATCAGCACGACGTTGGGCGGGCGGTCGGCGGCGAACAGTGCGGTGACGTTCAATAGCGTCGCAACGAAGCCGACAAGAATTGATCGGTGAAGCATCGAGGGATTCCCAAGAAAGAGTTCGTTGGTCCGGTTGAGCGAATGGTAGGGTGGGTCGAGTCATCGGCCTCATCGGCCTGCTCGTCGTCGGTGGCGTCTGGGGGTCGCGCCAACCCCGCGCGACGCCCACGGCTCCGACCGTCGTTCAAGCGGCACCACCGCCCGCCGCGCGGCCGGTCGCGGCTCCCCAGGCAGCCC
>SXKJ01000314.1 GCA_005778115.1 Planctomyces sp.
AAATTGTGAATGTCCGGGATCCCCCGAAGGCAAGCGAATTGCAATTGAATCCATCAAGTGTAGACGCGATGCCCGAAGCCCATCAGCTTGAAGCCGCTGTTCTTGTTCTTGGCCAGGTCGACGTACTTCTTGTAGTCCGACCCGTCGTTCCGAATTTGTTCGAGCATCTCCAACACGCTTTGATTGGCTCCGCCGTGCAGCGGTCCCCACAAGGCGCAGATGCCGGCAGAGATCGACGCGTACAAGTTCGCCTGGCTACTGCCGACGATGCGGACGGTCGAGGTGCTGCAATTCTGCTCGTGATCGGCGTGCAGGATCAGCAGTTTGTTGAGCGCTCGCACCCAGACGTCGTTGACTTTGTATTCCTCGCACGGGATGGCAAACATCATCCGCAGGAAGTTCGCGCAGTACGACAGTTCGTTGAGCGGGTAAATCGTCGGCTGGCCGGCCGACTTCTTGTAAGCGTAAGCCGCGATCGTCTTGGTCTTCGCCAGCAGCCGAATGATGTTCTGGTCCGAGTCCTCGCCAGCGACGGTCGGGTAATAAGTCGAAAGAGAAGCGACCATCGACGAGAGAACCGCCATCGGGTGAGCGGTCGGCGGGTAGCCCTCGTAGAACTTCTTCATGTCCTCATGGATCATGCTGTGTCGGGTCAGCTTCTCGCGGAAGACGCTCAGTTGTTGAGGATTCGGCAGTTCGCCATAGATCAGCAGGTGGGCGACTTCGACGAATGACGCACTTTCTGCTAGGTCGGCGATGTCGTAGCCGCGGTATCGCAGGATGCCTTCTTCGCCGTCGATGAAGCAGATCGAACTCTTGCAGGCCCCGGTGTTGCCGTACCCGGAATCAAGCGTAATTGCCCCGGATTTGGCTCGCAGACTGGTAATGTCGATGCCGACTTCCCCTTCGGTGCCGACCGTCACGGGCAGGTCGTAGTCTTTTCCGTTCAGAGTTAATTTAGCGTTGTCCATGAGTCTTCGGAAATCCTTCTCTTGGGGCGGATCAATCGGGCGCTGAGCGTGACGCCGCTTCATAACGGGGGGCGGCATTGTGGTGCCCATCCGCAGAATTTTCCAATCCGCCCACGACCGAGGTTCGGGCATCGGACGCCGGCCGAAATCACAAATTGACACGTTTTCGGACCGTTTCCATAATCCCGCCCCCTCTCAGATTGGCCAAATTCTATTTCTACCTCGGCGTATGCGAGGTGCGTGTCTTGCCGAGCTTCTCGGCTCACCCAGGGAAAGGACTCCCGCGATGAGCGATCAGGTTCACCGCTCAGGTTTCAACACGGATGTGACCAGCGTCGGCCTGGAAGACGTGGATGAGGTGCGGCTGCGAGGACTCGCGGCCACATCGACTGCGACGGCTTCGCGCGGGCAGGTCGATCTCTTCGTCCAAGCCAGCCAAGTTGCGGAGAACCTGCGCGCTCAGGTCGCCGAGCTGGAACGCCGAGAACGGAACCTCAACGAACAGCTCTCGCAGTTTGATCGCGAGCAACGGTCGCTCCGCCTGCGAGCCCTCAATGCCGAGGAAGAAGCCCGTCTCCGAGCCGAACAGCTCGCCCAACAAGAGCAGCAATTCTCCGAGCGATTTCAGCAGACCGAGCAATTGCTCGCCGAACTGAAACTGCGCGAACGGGAGCTGACGCATGCGAATCAATCGCTCGAACAGCAACGAGCCACGCTCAAACAGCAATTGGAAAAGCAGAACGAGATCGACAAAGCCGCGATGCAGCATTCGCAGGCCATGGCCGATGCCGAACGTAAGAAGCTCTCTGAAGAGCGCGAGCGGCTGGCTCGCGAACAACAGGCGATCCTCGAAGCCGTTCAGAACGAGATCGAACAAGAAAAGGCCCGCCTCCGCAAAGAATATGCGTGGGAGCTAGACGGCGAGATCGAGCACTTCCGCAATCAGCGCGAGGTCTGGAATCAGCAGCAGTCCCAGGACCGCGAGCAACTCGCCGACGACAAACGCGCCCACGAGGAAGCGTTGCGAAAGATGCAGGCCGATTGGGGCGAGCAACGCCGTCAGCAACAAAGCGATCTGGACGGGACACGCCGTCAGTTAGAGCAGCAGCGTCAGCAACTACAACGCGAACACGACGAGGCGTTGCGGCGTCTGCAACTCAATTGGGAAGCCGAACGGCAGCAACTCCGAATTCAATGGGCGGCGGACCTCGACGAAGAGAAGCGGACGTTCGCCGAAGAACGGGCCGCATTCGAGTCCAACCGCGATTCGGAGCGCGCGGTTGCGCAGCGTGACCGTGAGTCGCACGATGCCTACGTCCAAAAGTCGCTGGCCGACCTGCAATCACATCGCAAACAGTTAGAGGTGGACCTCCGCAAGCTGCGAGAAGACCACGCGGAACAGCTCCGAACAGACGCCGTCGATTTCGACCAGCAAAAGGCCGACTGGGAACGTCAGCGAGCCGCTCAATGGGCTCGGCTCAGCGACATGCAGCGCGGCTTGGAACTGGCCCAGCAGGAAGTCGCCCGGTCCTGGCAGGTGGGACAGTCCGAGATCACACGGCGCACCGCGGATCTCGGCCGCCGCGAATCGCAGTTGGCACACTTCCGCCAGCAACTCGATGAACGCGAGCAATCACTCGCTCGCGAAGCGGAAACTCTGCAGCGTTGGCAGTCTGATCGTTCTCACGAAGTCATGTCCGAACGAAACGCGCTCGAGCGCGAACGGGCAGATTTTGAACAACGACGCACGAGCGAACTTCTCGCACTCAAACAGCAGGCGGAGCAACGGTCGCTCGAGGTGGAAAAACTCGAAGCCCGCCGCCAGCGTTTCGAGATGATGCGTGGCGAGATGGAAAGCTCGAATCGACTTACCTTGGAAGCGCGGCTGGCGATGGAAGAAGCCTGGGCAGAACTCCTGCCGACCGTCGATCCAGAAACAATCCGCCGCCGCGTCGAAGCGGGCCGGGCCGCCATCGCCGAGCACTATCGCCGCATTCGCGATGAACTCGAAGTCGAACGCCAGCAACTACAACTCGAACGATTGCAGTTCCAAGACCACGCTCGTCGCCTGCAAGACCAAATCCGAACCGAACGCGAACAGCAACCCACCGCGTTGGCGATCCGCGAAGAACAAGTCCGCCTGGCGGAACAACGTCTCAAAGCCGAAGCCGACGAGTGGGAAAAACGCGAAGGCCGCTGGCACGCCTCACGGGCTAAGTGGCTCGGAGAAAAGTGCGAAGCCGAGCGAATCATTCGCGGCTTGCTCGACCAGGTGAATGTCCTGCCGTTCCCCATCGCGAAGGCGGCATAGCACTCGTAGCCGAACTCGTAAGAGTTCGGTCCAAGCGGTAACAATTGAAGTCTCACGACTTCAGCTATCGTTGCATCTCGGCCAGGATCGCCTGCTCAAGATCCGCATCGCGGCCGAGCGAAATCCAACCTGACGGACTGCTCTGCCCAACAACAACGTTGAGGTTGCGCTCCAGCGGCGTGTTCTTGCGGAACGTCGCCGCACCAGCGGTATTCTCGGCCACACCCAGCAGATCTTCCTGCTCTTTGAAGGCTTCGACGCCGACGAGGTAGCCACCTTCCACAGGCGTGAGGTCCACGCGAACTTTGCGACGGATGGACTGAAGCGTGCTTTCCATGCGGTTGTAGACACCAACCGAATCACCGTGCCACGGCTCCAGTACGTTTGAGCCGACTCGATAGTCCGTCTCAATCACGCCGTCTAATCGGTTCTCGCGAGCGATCGGGAAATGAAAGTCATGCAGCGCATCGACCGTTCGCTCCCAAGCTGAATGCTGCGAGTTCGCGGGGATAAACACCGGATTCGACACAATCATCTGCCGCGACGACGCACAGCCAGACGACAACGCCAGCAACAGGAACAGCCAACGGTAAAAGCGGCAGATCGACATGAAAACGCTCGCGCGGAAGAAGTGCTCGCGCCGGAGGGACGGAAGAGGGGCGGGAATGTCGCAACACTTCCCAAACCGGTAAAGACGAGTTTCAGCTTGGCAAAGAGGACGACAGAATCATGAAAACATGACGCAGGGATTCCCTGGCGACCGACTCAACCAGCAGCGGAATAGGGTTCCATGATTCTGTGAATCATGATTTTGCCCTAAACCAACTCGCGCATCGGCTCGCGTTGCTCAACCAGATATTGCGGCCGCCCAGTGGGATCAACCAGCGTCGTCGAGCGAGGATCAATGCCAAGGTTGTGATAGATCGTGGCAATTACCTCTTGCATGTGAGTCGGGCGATCCTTGGCCACTTCCCCCAAACGGTTCGTGCAACCGATCGCCTGCCCGGTCCGCATTCCGCCGCCAGCGAGCAACGCGCAACTGACCTGCGGCCAGTGATCTCGACCCGCACCCGGATTGATGCGTGGCGTGCGACCGAACTCGCCCCAGACTACCACCGTGACGTCGTCGAGCATTCCACGCTCTTCGAGGTCTTGGACGAGCGCGGTGACAGCTTGATCGAGCTTGCCGCCGTGATCGCGAACCAATTGGAAATTCTGGCCGTGACTGTCCCAGCGGCCGAACGTCAGCGTCACGCAGCGGACACCCGCCTCGACCAAGCGCCGAGCCATCAGCAAATGGTCGTTGCAGGTCGGAGCACCGTCGTACTGGAATTGATACGGCTTGCCGTCACCGTACTTGGCTCGGGTCGCCGGGTCTTCCTTCGAGACATCGAGTGCGTCGGCCAGCTTATTGGACGTCAGCACGCCAAACGCCGCTTGGTTGAACGCATCGAGCCCTCGCAACATGCCGCTCGCATCCGCTTCTCGCTTGAGCAGATCGAGTCCGCCGAGCAATGACTTGCGATCTTGCAGACGATCAAGTGTCACCCCATTGAGCGTCAGATCGGCCATGCCTTGGCCGTCCGGTTTGAAGGACTGGCAAGTAGCGCCGAGGAATCCAGGGCCACCCGGTTCGGACCAGGGCACGTGCTGTGTCTTGGCGGCGAGTGCCACGAATGGCGGCATGGATTTCGTGACCGGGCCTTGTAGCTTCGTCACGACGGAACCGATGCTTGGCCGACCGCCGATCGAGCGGTCTTGATTACGATGCCAACCGGTCAGGCATTGATAGCCGTCGTGGTTATCGACGCAGCCGACCACCGCTCGAACCGCCACGAACTTATCGAACGCCGCTGCGATGCGCGGGAAAGCCTCGCCGATTTGGATTCCGGGGACTTTCGTGCTGATCGGCTCGAATTCGCCTCGGATCTCTTTGGGGGCATCCGTTTTTATTTCCCACATGTCCTGGTGCGGAGGACCTCCGCCCAAAAAGACATTGATGACCGCCTTGTGCTTGTTGGCCGTCTCACTGCCGTTGGCTCGTATCACGTCGGCTAGGCCGAAGCCGCCAGCGGCTCCCAACGAAAAACCGCCGATCTTCAAAAAGCTACGGCGGTTGATTCCATCACAGTATTTCTGGCGACGTCCGAAGAGTGTGAGCATGATGGTTTCGTTCGGAAAAAGGTGGGAATTTTCAGCCGGTGGGCTAAGGACGGTATCGGTCATATCAGCAGCCGTCAATTGATGAAAACCGGTCGCGACCGCCACAAATCGAGCCCGGCGCACTCGCGTCCCGCCTTTATGATTTTACCTCCCCATGATTTTGCCAAATGCCTTGGCCGCCATTTGACCGGAAGGAAATCATCATGAGTCAGCCAAAGCCAGAGCCGATTGATCCCGAGAAGTTGCCAGACCTCGCCCGCGCCGTCATGGTCGCAGATTGCTTTCCTTACTTGGCCACGATCGACGGCGATCAGCCTCGCGTGCGACCGGTTTCGCCCGTGCGAACGGACGGCTTCACGGTCGACGTCGCGAACCTCCGCATGTACCACAAAACGGCTGAGATCGCCGCGAACCCAAACGTCGAGCTGTGTTATCTCGATGAGAAGCACGACCAAGTCCGAATCACGGGTGTCGCGGAGATCGTCACCGAACGGCCGGTCCTGCAAGAAATCTGGGACGCGAATCCGCTGCTCCGGCAGTATCTCGGCGGCTTGGAGAACCCGGCGTTGATCGTGTACCGCATCCGGGCCAAACAGGTCCGCTTCATGCGCGAGTGGGCGTTGAACTACCACGACGTGCCGGTGGTTTGAGCCCGTAGACCGGACGCCTACGTCCGGTCGATTGTCCGGACGTAGGCGTCCGGACTACGAGCCACTGCACGCGACTGCGGTTGAGCCGTGAGTCATGTAATGCTCATCCACCGGGTAATTGTTGAACTGAATGGTGTAGTACTCCTCGAACCATTTCTGGATGTCGGGCAGCACTCCCTCGTCGTAGCTCGTTGCAGCGTGCAGCGTGCGGCCGAAGAGTTCTTCGCGAATCTCTCCTTGCTCGACGATTACCACGCCCCCTTTCAACACGAAGCGCGGCAGCGCGAACATATCGAGCTTGTTGGCGTTCGGTGTGTAGATCGCCACGTCGCCGTCGGCTCCGATGCCGAGATGTCCTTTGTGCTTCAATCCCAACATGCGAGCCGGTGCGGCGCGGGTGATGATCGCGATCTCGTACAGCGAGTACTCGCGGTCGAGGTCTTTGAGCACCGAGCACTCCAACACGCGCGGCGGGACGCGCTTGAGCACTTCCTGCCGATAGGTGCGGTCCATCAGGAGCTGAATGATTTCAGGGTACGCCAGGAACGAACCGCCGTTCGGGTGGTCGGTGCTCATCGCGATTCGCCACGGGTCGTTGACGAGCAGATACCACTCTAAGCCGATCGCCCATTGCAGTGCGTGGACGAAGCTTTTCTCGCGATAGGTGATCGGGACGATGCCGCAGCCGGCTTCCATCTCGGTATCGGCGTTGGTCCATTTGCGGCCGGTGACTTTGTGCAAGTAGTAGCCGAGCGGCCCGTCACCGGTCATCGACGTCGTCTCGCCGAACAACACTTGTCCCACATCAACTGTCAAATTCGGATGCGAGTTGACGTAGTCGGCCAACTTGGTCGTCTCGGAGCAGAACTGGCTCTGTTCGCCGAGTCCTCCGCCGTAGCTGTGAAATTGGATGTGCGTCAGGTGAGCACGCCGGCCCTCAAGAGCCTGCATCGTCGCCAGTGTCGTGTTCCAGTTGCCGGGTAGGCCGAGGTTGTTGCAGTGGATGTGGACCGGATGCGGCAGTCCGAGGTCCATCGCCGTTTGCGTGAGCGACGTGATGATTTGCCGAGGCGTGACGTTGAAGTGCTCGACCGACTCATCAAGATTGTGGACGTTGTCGCCTCCATGCTTCCAGACTTCGATGCCTCCGGGATTCACGACCTTCACGGCATACGATTTGGCCGCTTGCAGCATCCAACCGACGAACGCTTTCAGACGCTCCGGTTCTTTGGCAGCGATCTGATTGAGAACGTAATGGTTGTTGCCGAACAGCAGGAAGAAGCCCTTGTCGATGATCGGCGTGTCGCCAAATTCCTCGTGCGCATGCCGCGCGGCCAGCGGCGGGATCGCGGCATCGAACACGGTCGTGTAGCCCATTCCGGCGTAGAGATAACCAGTCGCGAACGTGCTGGGGACGCTGCCGGTCGTGCCGGAGCGTGTGTTCGGAGTCCGACGCACAGGCGGCGCGAGTCGCTTGTCTTCCGGCCGCATCTTGCGCGCGAGGTTCACCTTCGGCCCGGCGATGTGAGCGTGCATATCGACGCCCCCTGCCATGACGACGAGGCCCGTCGCATCGAGCGTTCGATCGGGACGGACATCGGTCGCGGTCGGCGGCGCGACGATCTTGCCGTCCTGAATCCAGATGTCCTGAACGACGCCGTCAATGTTGTTGGTCGGGTCGTAGACCGTGCCGTTGGCGATTTTCACAAGACTCATAAGACGTGCTTTGTTTCGACTGTCCGAGTTGCCGTAGGGTGGGACAAGGGGCGCTTCGCCGCGCCGGCCCACCATCAGTTTCTCTCACTCATTTTGGTGGGCCGGCGCTCGAAGCGAGCTTGTCCCACCCTACTATTAGTTGGTGATTCGTTCTTGCAGGAGTTCCCGCACTCGTTTCTCGATCGCCCGCAGGACGGTTTCGTCGCTGGGGAACGGCGAGTCGAACGCTGGTCGCAGCGGGATCGGCACATCGTCCATTCGGTAGACGGTGCCCGGTGTGTTGATGCCGTAAGTCGCCGTGCAAAAGTGGACGGTGGCTCCGCGAGTCGTTTCCGACTCATGCGGGTCCAGCGCGATGTAGGGTATCTTTTTGAGATGCTCGCGAGCCGGCTGCGAGAAATTTCCGGCCGGGTCCGACGCGATAATCATCGCCGCATCGGCCTCACCGCGAGCCAGCGTGTCGGAGGTCGTGAACTCACCCGGATTGAAGCGCGGGTAGCCGCGACCGAGGCTCACGCCGAAAGGATAGCCGGTCTGCCAGGCGACGACGTTATCCGCACCGGTGACGTTGCCGTGACCGCGTACCGGCTTGGCGTAGAACCGCGTGTAGTCGTTGAGATCGCGAGCCAGTGACAGGGCCGCTTCGACATTCATGTGCTTGCCGCGGGTCATCGACAGGCCCATGCCGAAAAAGATGATCCCGAACTTACAGGACTTCATCCGCTGCACGAGGTCTTGCATCTGAGCCAGCGAGATGCCGGTCTCTTGCTCGATCGCCGGGTCCACTTCGACCCCTTTGACCAACGCTCGCAAAGCCCAGAGCACCTCGAAATCCTTGCGCGGTTTGATCTGCCAGAAGATGTCCGCTGCCGCCGCGCTCTTGCTTTTGCGCACGTCCACGAGCACCGCCGTTCGGCCTTTGCGGCCGTTGGGGACGAACAACCCCTTGGGCATCAGCGAGTAGCGGGTCCAATGTCGCGGATGCGACTCGGCGGGGTTGCCTCCCCAGAAGATGACGAGGTCTGCGCGGTTCTTCACTTCACCCAGCGTGCAGGTCACTTCGCCGACCCCTTGAAAAGCCATGCCCGAAGGACCGTGGCAGACGGATGTCGTCGTATCGACGCAGGCACCGACACGGTCGGCGATCGAGACGGCGACTCGCTGAGCTTCGCAGGTCGTGTCGGACAATCCATAGACGATCGGGTAACGCGCGTTCGCCAGAATCTGAGCCGCTCGCTCGACACCTTCTTCCAGCGTGGCCGGCTTGCCGTCGATCGTGGCGACGGCGTGCTCTTCGATGTGGTGGTTCAGGAACCACGCCTTGCCAAGCACGCAGGCGTTCTTGGCTTTGGTGATTGTGTGCCCTTCGACCGTCAGTTCCATGTCATCGCAAACGCACCCGCAAAACGTGCAGGTCGCGTCTTTGACGATTCGAGTTTCGGATTCCATCACAGCAGCATCAGACATGTTGAACCTCAAAACTGGCGAGCCTGGCGGCGTTAGCCCCCTTACGGCTTCGAACTCTCATGACGTCCGGGGGCTGACGCCGCCCGGCTCGCCGAATCAAAAACTACAGAATCTTCTCGATGGTCACATCCATGCCTTTGCTATCCGGCATTCCGGTGCAATGCGTCTCGCCCCCCATTAGCCGGCTGGAGGGATCGCCATACGGGAGGAACAGCAATCCGGGTGGCAGTTCGCCCGCCTTGGCAGTTTTACAGGTCAGCTCGACCTGGCCGAATTCCGAGCGAACGCGGACCCGCTCGCCGTCCACGAAGCCTCGCCGAGCCATATCGTCCGGGCAGATGAAGAGCGTTTGAGTTTCCTCAATGAAGTCCGCCTTGAGCTTTCCTTCATTGAGCGCCGTGCCCTGCCGACTAGTGCGACCGGGGATCAGGATAAAGATGTCGTCCATCAGCGTGAGTGCATCGTCTTTCGGCCCGTGCCGACTGTAACTGGGAAGTCAAAAACCACAGACTGATGCTAATTCATTCGGTCCCTTGAAGGAAATCAGGTCGCAAATGCGGCTCACGGTTTTCGGCCGGACAGCTTTCGCTGCATGGCTGAGTCACTAGGATCGGCAGCATGACCTCCTCTACGTCGGCGACACCGCCGGGCTTTTTTGATGTTCGCATGAGTGGCTTTCGTGATCGCACGGAGGTCTCGGAAGTCCTGCGTTTGCTCGACGAACGAGTGAAAACGCAGACCGCAGAAACGCTCGCCGTTCCGGAAGCGAGCGGCCGAGTGCTTTCCGCAGACGTCCGAGCGGAAGTGGCCGTGCCGGGCTTTGATCGAGCGGCGATGGATGGTTACGCCGTGATCGCCGAAGAGACCTTCGGAGCGGCGCAATACAACCCGCTAACGCTGCGGATCGTCGGAGACTCGCGACCGGGCCGACCATTCGACGGAATTGTGGCTTCGGGACAGGCTGTGCGGATCATGACGGGTGCGCCGGTTCCGCCGGGAGTCGATGCGGTGCTCCCAGTCGAGCTCACGCGTGAAGAATCCGGCGTGCTGCACATCTCCGAACCGATCTCACCGGGCCGTCACATCGGCCGGCGCGGAGAAGACGTCGAACCGGGCCGTACCGTGCTGACGGCGGGCCGAGTTCTGCGTCCGCAAGATTTGGGTTTACTCGCGTCGCTGGGTATCGCGGCGGTCTCCGTCGTGAGCCGCCCGCGCATCGACATCCTCATCACCGGCGACGAACTGTTGCCGGTGGGATCGAAGCCGGATGGTTGTCGCATCGTGGATAGCAACTCGGTGATGCTGGCCGCGCTCGTGCGGCGTGACGGCGGCGAGCCGCGCGTCGAACCGCTGTTGCCGGATCGTCGCGAGGTCATTCGCGAAGCGCTGCTCTCCAGCACGGCCGATGTGATGCTGATCTCCGGCGGCAGCTCTGTCGGTGTCGAGGACCACGCGCCGGGACTTGTCGCGGAACTTGGCGAGCTTCCGATTCACGGCGTCGCGCTGCGACCGGCCAGTCCCACCGGAATCGGATTCATCGGCGGCCGACCGGTGTTCTTGTTGCCCGGCAATCCGGTCTCGTGCTTGTGTGCTTACGACTTGTTCGCCGGCCGAGCCATCCGAAGCCTCGGCGGCCGCAGTCCGGAACTGCCATACGTTCGAGAGCAACTGCCGCTGGCCACGAAGCTCGCCTCCGCCGTCGGCCGAGTCGATTACGTTCGCGTGCGCATTCAAGATGGCCGCGCAGAACCGATCGCTGTCAGCGGAGCGTCGATGCTCAGCACAACGACAGCGGCCGACGGCTTCGTGCTTGTCCCGCGTGACAGCGAAGGATATCCGCCGGGTGAATTGGTGACGGTGTTCCGATACGACGGCCAAGATCCTCCCTCTCCCCCGCATCGGGGGAGAGGGTCGGGGTGAGGGGGCTGTCTTTGGGTATCATTGACCGCTCGCCCCTCACCCTAGCCCTCTCCCCCGATGCGGGGGAGAGGGAACAGTGCTGCCAACATGAGTGACTCTTTTCAACAGCAACAGTTTCTCGACGTCGTCGATCGCGACGAAGCCGAACGTCGTTTTCATGCGGAGCTGGATCTGCGACCGCT
>SXKJ01000315.1 GCA_005778115.1 Planctomyces sp.
CGCAGCCCGACGGGCCGACCAGCGAGATCAACTCGCCGCGCCGCACACTCATCGACACATCGCGCACGGCGAACTGCCCCGACGCGAATCGCATTTCGACTCGCGTTGCGCTCACGGACATCTCATGCGACAAAGAAACCTCCACGAACTCGCAAGAAAAACTCAATGGTATTCGAGCAAGCCACGTTACCCTCCAGCGGCCGCCGCCTGTTGATCGGCAGAGGTTTGAGCGTGCAGCAGAAACGCTCCACTCGAACCGGACTCGGCTGTCGCGAGACAAGGCACTCCGGTGCCCAGCCCTTTCAGCGGGTTGTCCCAAAGTTGCTCGCCATTCAAAGCATCGAGGCAGTACGTGTAGCCCCCGCTGCTCGCGTAGATGCGATCCCCTTGCACCAACACCGTCACCATCTGGCCACCCGGTTTCGGGCACTTCCATTCCCAAACGAGTTCCCCGCTGCGTTGTTCCAAAGCGACGACTCGGCCGTTGAACCCGACGAACAACAGGTTTTGAAGTGACATCCGAGGAACTCCTCAAGTGGATCGGTGTGGTCGTATTCGATTCCAAGTGGCCAACAGTTTTCGGCGACGATGAAAACCGCGCTGCGTGATCAGCCGCAAAGACTCAGCGACCTTATCCGCCTCGGCCAGCGAAAGCACTTGTAACAAAGCCGACACATCCAAGTCATCCTGCTGTCGCGTGAGTCGATCGCGCGAGAGCAATTTCATCGCCAGCAGATGTTCCACGCGAGCAACCGGAGCGGAAATTCGTGGGAACAACTCCAGCGGTTCGGCAGCCACGACGATCTCGGATTCGATGCCACAGGACGCGAACAACAAGTCCACCATCGGGGCCTTGGGAGAGTCCGCGCGTTGTAATCGCACTGTCGCCAACCGGCCTGTCGCAGTCTGCTCCACTTGGGTCATGACGCGAAATCCACACTGACCAAACCCATGCACCACGGCTTCCGCCTCAGCATCCGATGACACTTTGACCGCCAAGTCGATGTCTTGCGTAAACCGCGGCAGCGATCGCGCCGAAACTGCCAAGCCACCGACGATCGCGAACGCCACTCTTTGCCGACGGAGTTCCGCACGAACGGCGCGAAACATTTTCGCCAATTCGAGTTGGCCACTCATGACGCCCGCCTCGACTTACGAATCGTTCCGCGTGGAGGTCGTCGCACGGGGATGGTTCTCAAATCAGTGCCACTCATGGGTGGTCGGCTGGCGATCCATTCGGCGTACTTCGCGTCAAGCTCCGCTTCGGTCGCATTCGGAAACCGTCTGCGTAGAGACTGACGCATCAGGTGGAATCCCAACTCGGCCATCTCAAACGCCTGGCGCAACCGGATACATGCCGTTTCATCAGACATGGCAATCCTTCAGACGGAAAGGCGAAGACTCTACGCCGCCGCATTCTGACGGCGACTTCGCAGCACGCCAATCGCCAGCACGATGGCGGCGAGCGAGAACGTCAGGAAGCAGAGTTCGCTCAGCGGCGACGGCAGGAAGAACATGCCTAGCAATCCGAGCACACACAGACCAGTCGTCGCCTGCCGCCACGCGCAGCCGTTCGAGGTGCCGGTGATCAGACGGAGCAGCCACAGCGCGATCGAACCCCAGATCGCCGCCCAGACCATGCCGAGCACCAACTTGTCCGATTCATTCGGACGCACGGACAACGCCAGCCGAGGCGAACCGCTCGCGCGAGAGAATCGCAGGACGTTCCCTTCGAGTTGAATTGCGATGGGCAGCGACAAGCCGCCGGTTTGTGTCCAAGCATTGGCAGCGCCGTTTTCTGCGACGAGACCTTCGAGCATTTGCTGGTTGGCAACGCCGTTTAAAACGGTGATCCCTGCGTTGGGCATGAAGCCCATGTTACTCGTCGGGCCAGACGTGGTGTTGCTCACCACACCGCTGGAACGGCCGCCGCCACCACCGCCTCCCATGTTGCCCCCTCCGCCAAGAGCCACTCCGAAGCGGCCTTGCCCCAGGGCATTGAACCTGTCCACATTCTTGTCCGATGGATTGGACGCGCCATCGGATTGGACGACAACACCTCGCATTGGTGGCGCGTTTGGCTGAGCAGGTGCGTTACTTACAGCCCCGCTCGTCCGACGGTCTTGCGGCGGCTGACTTGCTGGCGGTTGAGCTTGCTGTTGGGCGAGCTTCTCGTTGATCACCGTATTGTTGAGATCGCCAAGTTGATCGACGGCTTGCTTGCGACGATTGGCTCGGTCGACTTCGGTGCCCCCTTTCTGAGTGCCGGGAAGACCACGGCTCCCCGCCGACTTACCGCCGGCAGTTGCACGTCCGATCGGTGCCCTCGGCTTGGCCCCGTCGTCGTCGACATTGAGTTTGAACTTCAGACCACTGTCTGGGCTGGAGCTATCCACGTCCGCCCCCAGAAGGGAGTCGCGCACGTTGCCGAGGTTCAGCACGCCATCGCCGTTCGTGTCTTCACCAGCGTCGAGCACTCCGTTGCCGTTGCGGTCCTCGCCGTTGGCGATGATCGCCGAGTTGCTGTAAAGCAAATTCAAGTTGTTGTCGGTGACGACCTGCCGTTGGAACGTCTCGCCGTTGGAGTTGAGCTGGTCGAAGAACAAATCGACGTTTGGGTTCTGACCGGCTTGTCCTTGCGGAGTATTGGCTCGCGCGGCCTGCTGCTGGTCCTTCGCGACATAGAAATTCAAATTGCCGTTGCTGTTGTCGATGACGATGCGGCGATCGAGGTCTTGGTTCTTGGCCTCAAAATCCTGCACCGAGGCCGCCAGCTTGCGGCCTTCTTCGGACTGCGAGACTCCGCTGCCGATCCCATGCAGCCTCGAACGCAACTGTTTTAAGTTGTTACTGGCCTGCATGCGTTGTGAGCTGCGGTAATTCGAGCCTTCGACAACGCGCATCAAATCGTTGGCCTCTTGCAACCACGCGGCCTGATACGCGACAGCCGCTGTGTCCGCGGCCTGATCCGTGAGATTGTTCTTCGCCGGATCGTTCAGCGGTTTCGCGGTCCAATCCTTCGGGACATGCACGGCCCACAACGTCCGAGCGACTGGGATGCCGTACTCTTTGTCATCCGAGAGCGACACCACGCTGGGGGTCGGCAGTTCGAGTTCTTGCGATCCGATCATCAGCCCGCGCCGCAATGCTCCGGCCGAGAGACGACCGCTGAGGATGAGCCGGACCTCGAACGACAAATCCGCCTCGCTGGTCTTGGGCAACGCAATGAGCTGGTACGTCTTCTCCTGCGCTTGGCGAGGGTCTCCCGACCCCGCCGCTGAATTGGACCGAAGGTCTCCCTTTTCCGATGCGCCTTCCGCAGCCGAACCGCCGGGAGACCTGCGGTCGGACGAAGCGGCGGGGTCGGGAGACCCGCGCCGAGCGCCGTCGCGTTTCAACTCCACCAACCGCGACGGCAGATCGCCGACGAAGACCGACAACGCTTGCGACTTCTCCGAAAGTTGCAGAGCCAAGAATTGCCGCGAGCGATTCTTGATCGTGTAGACGCACTGCATACGCCAAGTCCCATCCGCTGCGAGCACCGTTGTCAGATCGGCGAGATTCACCGAGGCGGGCGCCCCGGCCTGAGCCGCGAAAGACTTCAACGACCACTTGGGGGCTTTGACTTCCGCATTCGGATCTCCGGCCTCCGACTTCTGGCCTCTGATTCTCAGCACCGCAGTGGCCTGATCGACCAGCCGCTGATCGACGACGATCGGCAGTTCATCGCGCTGCACCGTTTCACCTACGTCGCCGGCGGGGGCGAGCTGGCTGCTGCTGATATTGATGACCACGACGTATTGCCGCTGCGTTTCGAGCGGAGCAAACGGCGCGGCCTCTTGTCCGTCAGCGGCGGCGTCACCTTCGGCCGAGACAGGACGCTCAAAGGTGATCGTCGGAGCGGTGACCTCGCGCTTCTCCGCCGGTGGCGGCAGCGTGGCCGTCGCCAGCAGGAAGTAACGCGAGCCGACCGGATCTTGCAGCGTGACGGTCCAGCGCGTGCGACCGCTCCCTTCACCGGCCGGGACGAACGACGTCTGCCGAATGCCCGCCCCTTGGAAATCCAATTTACCAGCCAGCCAATCGGGAGTCGTGAACGTGAACGTGTCGGTGGCCGCTTCCGAGATCTTCCATTGCAACGCCAGCGAGTAATCAACCGCCGTGTCCGACACTGTCACCAGCGAGACCGCATCCGCCGCCAACTTCGGCACCGCGCGAGCCAGATCGAAGCCCAGTATCTCCGGCATCAGCACGTTTGATGTGAACACGAACTTCGCCGGCCGACTCAGCTTGTTGCGCAGTTCCTCGCTGCAATGTTCCGGGTCCGACGTCTTCCAGCCGTTCGAAGCGTTGACCGTCGCCTGATACGCCGGGTCGAACCACACCGCCGCCTGTGTAGTGAGTTTGCTGAGTTCCAGCGGCGTCGGTGCGCTGATCTCGGCGATCGCGTCTTCCGGTTCCTTCGCGACGTTCCCTTGCAGCACGACCTCGACCGCACCGATGCGCGGTTCGGTGAATTCGACCGTCAGCACGTTGGTAGCTGGATCAATCTGCCAGTCTTGCAGAGCGGTCGCATCGACATCGACCGGCAACCACATCGGCGGCAACTGCACACTGACGCTCGACCGCAACGCGCCCGCCAGTTCCCAGCGCAGCCGAGACGACATCCGCACCTTGCGACGCTCGACCACCAGCGCGTGTTCGGCAAAGCCGGTCGATTCGGGCGCTCGTCGCTGTGTCGAGAAGCTGACCTCGAACGGCCGCGCCGTATAACGGAACGCCGAAAGTGGGGCTCTACTCCCCACTCCCCACTCCCCACTCCCCACTCTCTTGAACTGATTCGCATTGATCTGCGTCAGTCCTTTCGTGGCGATGTTCTTCAACACGAATTGCGGAGCGGCGAAAATCCCCACGAGCCCGAAGTCACGCGACACCTGCAACGGCGCGAACGCCGGAACTTGGATCGACACCGCTTCGTCCGTGAACTGAGTCGCCAAGAACAGCTCAAACGCCAGCGACGTTTGATCGCTGACCGCTCGACGCAGGAAGACGCGCAGCACGCGGCCATCGACATTCTCACCGAGTTCCCAGCCACCGACATCCGGACCGCTGATCGAGCGGACTTTCAATTCCTTCGGCAGCGAGAACGACACATCGTTGATCGCACCACGCGGCACCTTGAACAGCCAGCCGGATTCGATTCGCACCCCGGCATCCTCAACTTGCACCGCCGTCGCCGAATCCGATTGCACGATGGCATCCACCGCCCCCGCCGCCTGCTTCGGCTGCCACGCCAGCCGAATGTCACCACCCGCGCTGATCGGCACTTCAAAATAATTCTTTTTCTCACCCTCTCCCCCGCTCCCGCTCTCCCCCGCAG
>SXKJ01000316.1 GCA_005778115.1 Planctomyces sp.
CGACGTTCAGCTCCACTCGACCCACCACCCACGGCGAAGCCAAGCCCAACACCTGCTGATAAAGCTCTTTGTCTTGCACCGATCCGCCCTCCGGGCGAACCTTCTATCCATTCAGACACACACACCGAAGTCCGATGGACCGTTATTCGAGACGTGGTTGAGGCGAGACGAGACTGTCGGCCGAGCAAAACTTGGTTCCGTAGTCGTGACCGGCGGCGTGGTCCTTGTCTTGCTATTCTGCCAATCGAGTGTCGTTATGCCATTGATCAAGTTGTGGAACGATCTTCGATGACCGTCTGACGCTGCTTTGTGGGAGGTCTTGTCGTGATGAGCCGAACATTCGTTGTTGTATTGACGCTGTTGGTTGTAATTTCAGAAACAGGCATCAGATTACGAGCAGACGATGCCGCGACGTCCTCGAAGACGGCGACACTCAAGAGTCCGCTCTCGCCCGAAGAGTCGCTCAAACATTTCGTGCTCGCCGATCCGAACTTGCAGATTGAGATCGTCGCCGCCGAGCCGGAAGTGATCGACCCGGTTGCGATCCAATTTGACGAGCACGGTCGGCTGTGGGTCGTCGAACTCAGCGACTATCCCAACGGCCCCGAACCGGGGAAGCCACCGATGTCGCGGATCAAATTGCTCGAAGACAAAGATGGCGACGGACGCTACGAGACCGCTCACATCTTCGCCGACAAGCTGCTGTTCGCGACCGGAGTGCAGCCGTGGGATGGTGGAGTCATCGTGACGCTGGCCGGCGAGGTCGCGTACTTCAAAGACACCGACGGCGATCACAAAGCGGATTTTCGCGAGACGTGGTTCACTGGCTTCGCTCAAGCCAACCCGCAACTGCGAGCCAATCATCCGACCTTCGGCCCCGATGGGTGGATCTATGTGGCGAATGGATTGCGTGGCGGTGATGTGATCGCGGTGAAGAAGGACTGGCCGAGTAGGTTGGGACTCCGTCCCGACCCGTCCGGCAAAGCTAAGGTCGGGACGGAGTCCCAACCTACGGACCCTCAACCTGTCTCCCTCACCGGACGCGACTTCAAATTCGATCCGCTTACCGGACGGTACGAGGCGATTTCTGGCAACGGGCAATTCGGGATGACGTTTGATGCGTGGGGGAATCGGTTCGTGTGCGACAACCGGCATCCGTGCCGGCATGTGATCTTTGAGGAAGATTTCATCAAGCGTTGTCCGCACGTCGCGTTTCCGGCGGTGGTCCACGACGTGATTCCGGCGGACGACAAGAATCGAGTCTTTCCGCTGACCTCGGCCTGGACGACGAGCAACCTGCACGCGGGGACGTTCACGGCCTCGTGTGGCGTGACGGTCTACACCGGCGACTGGCTGCCGGAAGAATTTCGCGGCAACGTTTTTGTCTGCGAGCCAACCGGCAACCTCGTCCAGCGAGCGATCCTCGAACCCGACGGCGTGACGTTCAAGTCGCGGAATCCGTATGTGAGCGGCACGGCGCTAGCCGCCGGTCGAACGGGACCAGACATACCGACGCGAAATACGGCGCCACCGGCGGCTAGCGCCGTGCCGCTCACGAACGGAACGCAGGAATTCCTCGCGTCGCGAGACGACTGGTTCCGGCCAGTCGATCTGCAAAACGGCCCGGACGGAGCGTTGTACGTCGTGGACATGTACCGCGCCGTGATCGAGCACCCCGAATGGGTTCCCGACGAACTCAAAAAACGCCCCGACACCTGGCTCGGAAACGACATGGGACGCATCTATCGCATCAGAAGTGTGACGACGAAACGACGACCGCTGGAACTCGACGAGCTTCGCAAAAAACCATTCGTGTTTCTGAACGATGACGGAGTCGATGCTGACCGCGACGGAAAGGCAGACCAGGAACTTGCGGGATGGTACCGCACTACGGCTTCTCGCCTTGTGCATGAAAAACTGATCCATCCCAATGGAATGGCTTCTCTCCAATCTTTGTTGCAGGAGTGTACCGGTCGCTCGCGTGAGGATCAGCGAGTCCTATGGAGACCTGAACTCAGTTCTTCAATGTGGCAATCGCCACACCTCTCCGAAAGACTTGGACCGTATGCGCCGCTCCGTGCCATCGAGCCACAGGAGGAATACTTTCAACTCGAACGATTGATCCTCAAGCGAGTGACGGCAACAGTCCTCGACGAAGGACGCGATCAAGCAGCGCGTGACCGTGCCGCAACAGTCGCGATGCAATTGATGTTCGGCGGCCTAAAGAAACATGAAACTCCAGAAAATAACGCCTATCACGTCCAAGCCGTTCAAACCTGGAATGCTGTGACACCGCCGTCTGGATTGAGAACCGCCCTACTCGCTTCGATCGCAACTTCGCGGGAGACGCTCAGCGATCCGTGGCTGCGACTTGCCATGCTTGCGTCGGAAGGCGAAAGAGCGGCGGCTTTCCTCGCAGAACTTATCGACGTTGGGGCTGATCAATTCAACTGCTGTGCAAGCTCGATGGGTGGTTGCCGTGGTGAGGAGGGCATCGAAGTCTGGGGAAGTTGGGCCGATTTCTTTTTCGCAATTGGCGAGCAAGCCGGGAGAACCGCAACGCGGGACGAGTTAGCAAATGCGGTCATCCTGCTGAGTCATAGCGTGGCCCCAAAGCCAGACCTGTGGGGAAGCTCGGTCAACAGTCTCGAAATTGCTGGCTCTGGACTGTTGGGAATTGCCAAGGGCCTCTCACGAAGAGGTGGTGAATTGAATGGCGATCTCAGCAAGATTAGCCCTCAAAGTTCAGTGGCATTATCCGAAATTTCGGAGCGAGCGATTCGCCGGAGCAAGTTCGTCGATCCCAAAGAGCCGCTGCGGTCTCGCCCATCGCGGCAAATTGCTGTTCGGCTCTTGCAGCATCTCAAAGATGAGAAGGCATTCGATCAACTGAAGCACCTCGCGGAGAACGAAGCCGATCAAACACTCCGATTCACAGCAGTCGAGTCGTTTGTCGCGCTGCGTCGCCCTGAAGTCGATGCGTGGCTCATAGAGCGCTATCGCTCCGAAACCCCCGCGATTCGTCGGGCGATCTTGGCGGCGTTGTTCGCGTCGAAGGAGCGGCAACTGCGGTTGCTGGAGGCCATCGAGCAAGGGCAGATCGCCGCCACAGAGCTGGACCCGGTGCGAGTCAACCAACTGACGCAGGCCAAGGACGAGACCCTCCGCGAGCGAGCCAAGAAGATTCTCGCCGCAGCGGCTCCGGCGAGTCGCAAGGAGGTGTTGGACGCCTATCAGCCAGCACTGTCGCTCAAGGCCGATCCGAAACGGGGACGCGAACTGTTCGTCAAGAATTGCTCGACCTGCCACCGCGTCGACAACGTCGGAGTCAACGTCGCGCCGGACATCTCCGACACCCGCACCAAGAAACCCGAACAGCTCCTGATGGACATCGTCGATCCCAACAAGGCCATCGACGCCAACTACTTCGCGTATGCGGTGGGGCTTAAAGACGGGACGGTCCAATCCGGCGTCATCTCGGCCGAGACCGCAACTTCGATCACGCTCAAACAACCCGAAGGTAAAGTGTTGACGCTGCTGCGAAGCGACATCGAAGAACTCCGCAACACCGGCCTCTCGCTGATGCCCGTCGGCTTGGAGAAGAACGTTGACCAGCAAGCGATGGCCGACCTGATCTTCTGGCTGAAGAACTGGCGGTATCTCGATGGCAAGGTACCGGCGACGAGCTTGAAGTAACTCCGAGGTGCCGAGGCCACGAGGTCAGGCACGTTTGGGAATCAGCAGCGGAATCGCTCGGCGGCCGTGTTGGCGGTAGATGCGGAAGTCATTGTCCAAGGTGAAGACGGTGCTGCCCGAAGCTTGCTCGGACATGCGGACCAGGCAAGCGTCCGCCAGCGACATGGGCACATCCGAGTAACGCCGCATCAGCGCGGAAACGGAGTCGTGATCGTCTCGCAGCGAGAAGGGGAGCACCAACAGGCCACGGCGGATCAAGTCGATCAAATGTTCGGAGCCTCCGTCGATCTCTCGCAGCAAATAACAAGCTTCCGTCAGCACCGCCTCGCAAGTGGCTAACGGCGATTCGCAGTGAGCGGCTTGTTCTTTGGCCCAAGCGTGAAAGTGATCGTGGCGATTGAGCAGCGCCACCAGCGGGCCGGTATCGACGAGCACATTGCGGATCATTCGCCAAATCCCTTGAGGTGCTTGGGATTCGTGGACAAATCACGCGGTCCACTCACCGATCCGATCACATCGGCCGCTTTCTCCAGAAAGGAGTCCGCTCCCGCAGATTGGCTGCCGTGGAGGTATTGTTCGAGCGCCGTGCGCAAGACCTCCGATTTGCTGCGGCCTTTGCGTCGAGCCGCAGTTTCGAGTTCATGATGCAATGGCGCTGGTAGCTTGAGGGAGAGTGTTTTCATACGCTGGACTCCGTGTAATACCGCAATGGCCACACGGTAGCACGCCGCCTGGGAAACCGACAAGCAAAGTCTCACGATCAACGCAAAACGTCTGACTCAGGGAAGGTCCAGACTGCGCCACAGATACCACGAAGCGATTGTCGCGTGAGGCCGCCAGGGGGCGGCGATCTCTTCAGCTTCCGCTCGCTTCGGGAGTTCCGGCAGGCCGTACAACTTTTGGATCGCGGAGCGCAGGCCGAAGTCGTCAGGGGCGAAGACGTCCGGGCGGCCGAGGCAGAAGATCAGAAACATCTGCACGGTCCAGCGGCCGATCCCTTTGACTTGGATCAGTTCGTCGATGATCTCTTCGTCGGTGAGACGATGAACTCGGTGCAGCCGCAACGAACCGTCGAGCACCTTGGCCGTGAGGTCTTGCAGGTACGTCGCCTTTTGCCGCGACAGTCCGAGCGAGCGCAGATCGTCGAATGACAATCGAGCCAGGTTTTCGGCAGACAACTTGTTGGGAACCAGCCGAGCCTCCAGCTTTCGCAACATCGACCGCGCCACGGCGGTCGAGATTTGCTGAGCCAGAATCGAGCGGACCAGCGCTTGAAAGCGGCCGCGTTTCGGCTGCAACTCAAACGGGCCGACGCGGCGAATGACCTCGGCCAGTACGGGGTCTTGTTTGCGGAGATGCCGCAACGCGCGGGCGACGTGATCGGGAGAAAAGCTCATCGACGGCGATTCTTCTTTTTGGCGTCCCGTTCGGCTTTGCGTTTCTTCTTCAACGCCTCACGAGCGGCAATCGGATCGATGATTCCGCGTGTGCTGCGCTGCTTTTGCATCGGCATGTCGATGCCGGGAATCGCCATGCCTCCCTTGGAGATTTCTTGAACGGCACGCATCCGTTCGAGGAAGCCCATGTTCGACATCTTGGTCATCATGCCGGACATCGCCTCGAACTGCTTGAGCAGATTGGTGATTTCGTTCGGGGCACTGCCGCTGCCGCGAGCGATGCGGTTGCGGCGGCTGCGGTCGATCTTGTCGGGATGTTCGCGTTCCCACGGGGTCATGGAGTTGATGATCCCGTCGATGTGGCTCATGTCCTTGTCGGGATCGCCGAAGTTCTGCATGGCATCGACCATGCCCCCCATGCCGGGGATCATCTTCATGACTTCGCCCATCGGGCCGAGCTTGCGGATTTGCTTCATCGACTTCTGAAAATCGTGGAGCGTGAACTTGCCCGCGGCCATCTTGGCCTGGGCTTCCGCCATCTCCCCTTCGTCGAGCTGCTGCTGCGCCCGTTCGAC
>SXKJ01000317.1 GCA_005778115.1 Planctomyces sp.
AGTGGGCAACCCCACGGCCTCGTCCCCCGATTCGGAGATTGTCTGTCGATGAGCCGTCCGCGCATCGGTTTCCGCCGAGGCCGCGGCATCGGGTTTCGGTGGCTCAACCACGGTCCCTGCCACGGTTGGCGTTCCGCGCTGTGTCACGGGTGGCTGATTGCCGTTCGGTTCGGTCATGAACTCAATCTCCGCGAACGGCAACGTCACAAGAGGTCGATTCAAAAATCAGCACGACGCGCAAGCGAGTGATTGGTTCTAACCGAGTGGTTGGTTTTCGGCGAAATGACCACTCGCTCGCGCGTCGTGCTAGGTTCGGAAATCGCTTCTACACCCTTGATCATTCGGATTCCAAAAGCCAGAGTTGATTATGTTCTGATGCGATCGTCTCTGGCCAGTCTTAGGTAGCAAATCAGAAACAAGTGACCTGCCACTTGTGCCTGTCACAGTGGTTCCCGCGCTTCGGCGCGACCAGTGTTACCTGGAGGCAAAACCTAGCACGACGCACGAGCGAGTGATTGCCAATTCGGAAACACAACCACTCGCTCGCGCGTCGTGCTAGAACTCGCGCGGCGGGCGCGGTTTCTCCGGGGGACGCAGATAGCGGCCGGCGGCGGCGACGGCTAGCAGGATCGGCACATAACGCTGCGGGGCGCGGACCACCACGATCAAGGCCAGGACGATGACCAGCAGTTTGGTCATCGAGACCTCCGCCCATTTGCCCAACGCGCCGTCCTTGGGCAACGCCAGCCATAACGCTCCCAGCACGACTCCGACGCGAGTGCAGATGCTCTGCCACATGTTGACCGAATCGCCTTCTCGGAAGAACGAGACGACGGCACCCACAAGAAACGCGAGCGCCAGGCAGCCGACTAAGCGGCGATTGATCGTCACCTTTTGATCCACGAATGCAATTCTCCTAGTCGTTGGAAGGGTCACGAGGCATCTTGTCGCTTTCCGAAGAGGGGGACTATAAACCCGCCCGCTGGGAACTCCTAACGGTTGGGATGCCGCTCATGGATGAGCTATTGCCACAGTCCGATGAACTGGAAGAGACGCCCGTGCGCGACGATGCGGCCGGGTGGGATGAGCCGTTGCTTGCGGATGATCTCGAAGCGGCTTATCTGCGGGCGCTCGAAGCGACCGACGCGATTGAACGCGAGATGGACGCGCAAGCGACATCCGAGTCTCTCGGCGAAGCTGCTGAGCCGAATGCTGTGGCCGATGTGATGGCAACCGAAGCTGCATCCCGTGGTTTGATGGAGCCGCGCCCGGCAGGAAGCGGTGGCCAAGACTCGAATACGCCGATTCCTGACGGGCGCGGCTCCGATGCGTTACAGGCGTTAGGCGACAGTAACGCTTCGCCGACGAAAGTTGCGGTCGAGTCTGCTCCGCTGGTCTCCGAGAAACAGGTTGTCGAGGCGGCGTTGTTCGTCGGTGGGATGCCGCTGACGGCGAAGAAGCTCAGTTCCTTGTTTCACACCGATCATGGCTTCGGCTTTGTGGAGTGCCTGCTCGATGAACTCAATAAGCAATACGCCGAGGAGGGGCGACCGTATGCGATCACACTTGGCGAAGGTGGCTATCGTCTGTCGCTGCTGCCGGAATTTGAATCGGTGCGGAACAAAGTCTTCGGCTATGGGCCGCGCGACGTGAAGCTGACGCAGGACGCGCTCGAAGTGTTGTCGCTCGTGGCGTACAAGCAGCCGATCACGAAGTCGCAGATGGAAGCGTTGGGAAAATCGAACGCTGGCTCTGTGCTGCGTCAGTTGTTGCAACGGGAGTTGATCCGCATTGATCGTGCGCATGCACCGCAGAATTCGAAGAGCAAGAACGATCCGCCGTATGTGACGACTCCGCGATTTCTCTCGCTGTTCGGGATCGGGCAACTCAGCGACCTGCCGGTCGCAGAGGACTTCGCGTTTAAGTAGGTCAGCCTTTCCAGGCTGACTCGGCGCGTCGCGGTTGTGAACATCGGGGTCAGGCTGGAAAGCCTGACCTACGCCAGGATCGGCTGAATGACCTGGCCGCGACTGATTGGGTAGGGGCGGTTCTGGCTGTCGTGGAACTCGGCCTCTGGTGCGAAGCCGAGGCAGTGGAACATCGTGGCGGTGATATCTTCCGGGCGGACGAGTCCGCTGCGGGGATAGCCTCCCAGCGCGTCGGACGCTCCGTGGACGACACCTCCGCGAATGCCACCTCCGGCGAACGCGACGGAGAACACGGGGCCCCAGTGATCGCGGCCGCCGGCTCCGTTGATCTTGGGCGTGCGGCCGAACTCGGCCATGCAGACGATCAGCGTTTCGTCGAGCATTCCGCGATCGGACAGGTCTTCCAGCAGTGAAGCGAAGCCGCTGTCGGCGGGCGGGACGAGCACTTCACGCAGGCGTTGTGTTTCGTTCGTGTGCGAGTCCCAGCAGGGATTGGCGGCTGGTTCATCGGGGCCACGAAACCAATTCACTTGGACCAATCGCACATCCGCTTCGATCAACCGCCGAGCCAGCAAACAACTCTGTCCGAACGGCGACGCGCCGTATCGTTGGCGAGTCTTCTCGTCTTCGGCCGAGAGATCGAACGCTCCTCGCGACGCGGCGGAGGCCAAGAGGCCGTACGCTCGGTGTTGTTGTTCGTTGAAGGGGAGTGATCGCGGTAGTCGCTCGGAGGCTTCCGATTGCTGGTCGAACAATCGCACGAGATCGCGTCGGCCGTTGAGACGATCCAGAGACATGTTTTCCGGCAACTGGAACTCACTGATGCGGTAGTCGGGAGCGTGTGGCTGACAGCGGAACAACCACGGATCTTGACTGTGGCCGAGCATTCCGCCGTCTTGTCCCGGCCAGGTCGAACCATCTGTGTTGAAGATGTGATTGGGAAGTCGCACCGAAGCGGGGAGTTGTCCGCGCGGACCACTCAGCCGTTGGACGACGCTGCCCCAGTTGGGCCAATCGTTGGGAGCACCGGGATTCGCTCCTTCGGCATTCATGGGGATGTGCGGCCGACCGGTCAGCATGTAGTAGCCGCTGGATGAGTGCGCGTTGTCGTTGGTCGAGACGGCTCGCAGCACGGCGAGCTTGTCGGCGTGCTGAGCCAGCCGCGGCATTAGCTCACCAAACTGCACGCCGGGGATTTTGGTCGCGATGGGTTCGATCACACCGCGGACTTCTTTGGGAGCATCCGGTTTTGGATCCCACGTTGACTGCTGAGGAGGACCACCCATCAAAAACAGGACGATGCAGGAGCGAGCTTTCTTGGTGACCACCGGGCCAGCCGACGCTGATTGCGGAGCCAGCAACTGTGGCAATGAAAAACCACAGGCTCCCAATCCGCCGATGCGTAGGGCTTCACGCCGCGACAATTGGTCGCAGAGTCGTACGCCTTGAGTTTGCAGGCTCAACATTTTCGCCTCCGCATTCGCCACCAAAGAGGGGACTGAGATGTGGGTCGCCGTCTGTTTCTCCGTGAAATGTATCGTAAAACGACCGCTTAAATCTTGTCGAATCAGAATCGTCCTGCCCAGAGGACGATCGAGCGGTCTGGTTGTACCATTTACGAGTGATCGGTCGCCACGAGTCCGTCATGCGGAATGAGGAATGACAGAGAGACGTGATTCTCGTCTTTAAGCATCCGCGTGTGAGCCGATCCGTGTGCGCAGAGCTTTCTCGAACGGACTGCGCACACGGATCGGCTCACACACGGATGAATCAAGAATGGCATGACGTATTTCTGCGAGAACCCGACTGCCAAACTCTCACAAAGTTGTCACCAGCCACTCAACACTCTGAAGAATCATCGATTCAAGGCATTCGTCGGGCTCTTCTGCTGTTTTTGGATTCTCGGTGAAAGAGTTCGTTGCGGCCTCGAAAGGAACGGCTGTTGTGAGCGTGATATCGAATGAACACGACGATCTCCCTGAGGAAACTCCAGAGGCGCTGCGCGGCATCGCCGAGCGGTTGCAGAACGCGATTCATGAACTATTCGCCGCACGTGCGGAAGCGGAGGAGTTTTCCAAGTCTGGAAAACTCACGGAGGAGGTCGAGCACGCGCTATCAGAAGCGGATCGATCCGACGCCGATCAACCATCAGCGGCAGGTCCAGACCGCGCGGACAACGATTGCAGACTGTATCTTCCCGCCCCCGAAGGCTGGCAGGTGCGGGTTAAGTCGGGGCCGCGTGAGTACTGCTATTACCAAAGTCCCGGAGAAGATTGGTTTCACACGCTCGTCGACGGCGAACTGTTTCTGCAAAACGGCGAAGAAAAGATTTGTCTGAACTGCGCCGTCCGACGCGGAGTCCTGACCACCGACCGCTTGTTCTGGCAGACCGGACGACGACCGACTCGACTTTCCGAAGCCTCCACTTCTCAATTCTGGAATACTCTTGATCGAAAGGCTGATATGACTCACCCCTTGGACCGCATAATTCGCGACCAATACCGCGCGGAGGAAGTGCGCAACATCACTCAGCATTTGATCGAGCATGGGACGTTTGAGTTTCCAACGCTCAAGAGCGGCTTGTTCTCGGCCGCGCTCGCAAGCAATAAGGACGTGGAATACACCGGCTATCAGAACGTCTGGGTGCGGGACAACATCCACATCGCGCATCACTTCCATGTGCTGGGCGAGCATGACCGAGCGGTTCGGGCCGTCGTCTCGATCACACAGTTCGAGCACACTCAGAAGGGGAAGCTGCGAGACATCATCGTCGGCAAAGCAGACCCGCAGAACGTGATGCTCCGGCCTCACATCCGCTTCGACGGCGATCATCTGGCTGAAGTCTCCGAGCAATGGGCGCACGCGCAGAACGACGCGCTCGGAAATTGGATTTGGCTGGCGAGCAAACTGGCGCTCGCGGGGCATTGGCAGCCGACGGGAGAGGACATCAAGTTGTTCTCTAACTTCGTGCAGTATTTCGAGGCGATCCAATTCTGGCAGGACGAGGACAGCGGCCACTGGGAAGAGGCCCGCAAGGTGGAAGCGTCGAGCATCGGGGCGGTGGTCGGCGGGCTGACTGCACTGCGCGGCTACTTCCTCACGATGGCCTCCGCGCAGATGCCGCAGGGAGCGACGAAATCGTTCATCGATCAAACCTGCCGCCGAGCCGAAGGGTTGATCGAACGGGGCCAAGCGGCGCTCAAAGCGATCCTGCCCAGTGAGTGCATTCAAGACGATCCCGCCAAGCAGCGGCGGTATGACTCGGCGTTGCTGTTCCTGATCTATCCGTTGCAGGTCGTGGACGGCGAGATGGCTGAGACCATCGTCGCCGATGTCGTCGCGAACTTGCTTGGCCCCTACGGAGTGCGTCGCTACCTGGGCGATTCGTACTGGTGTGCGGACTACAAGAACCTGCTCGATCCAGCCAGCCGAACCGTGGATGTCAGCGACGACATGTCCGCTCGCGACAGCCTGCTGCAACCGGGAGGCGAAGCTCAGTGGTGCCTGTTCGATCCGATCATTTCGGTCATTCACGGCCGGCGATACCAACAGACTGGCGATGCGGGGCAACTGGAATTGCAGACGCTGCATCTCAACCGCAGCTTGCGACAGCTCACTGGCGAAGGTGGCCCGTTCCCGCCGCTACGTTGCCCGGAATCGAACTACCGCGAGAACGGCGTCTGGGGGCCGAACGACATCACGCCACTGTTGTGGACGCAGGCGAACTTGCGGCTGGCGTTGCACTTCATGGAGCAAAGTTTGGCGGTTGGCGATCCTTCGACACCGGCCTAAACTCCGACATCGCAACGACCATTTTCATTCGTCTTCGAGAAGCATCCAATGTCGGTCACACTCTCTTCGACCATCGTTCTCGATTCGCAGTTGTCGCGAGATGTCTCAGCAAGAGTTGACGGCCGCCTCGCCCCGGAAGTGCAGGCAGTCATTCAGTCCGCGATGAAGTTACCTCTCAAGGATCGCCAAACGGTCGTCGCCGCCATCGAGCATAGTCTCGACGACGAGTTGCCTCCGCTCTCACCCCAGGAATTCCGTGAAGCTTGGTCGGCGGAGTTACAACGCCGCTTGGACGACTACGATTCTGGCCGTGATCCAGGTTTCTCCGAAGAAGAAGTGCAGGCAATGGTCGAGAAGTTGTTGGGGGAATGACGAAGCGAATCAGGAAGTCGTCATCATCGCGATTGCCCATGACAGCCGTTGTCCCGGTTATTGGAATAGCCGAGTGAAAGAAGCGTAATTCATTCATGTCAAAGCGTGTTGTTCTAGCGATGAGCGGTGGAGTGGATAGCTCGGCCGCCGCGGTCTTGTTGCAGCAGCAGGGCTACGAGGTGATCGGTTTGTTTATGCGCTCAGGCGCGACGGACGACAGCCACGAGACTGTTTGCCGGACGTCGATCACGGCCGATCTGCCGATTCTGAATCCGAAGGCTCACAAGCAAGGTTGTTGCAGCGCGTCGGACGCGGCGGATGCGCGGCGGGTTGCGGACTCGTTGGATATTCCGTTTCACGCGCTGAACTTTCAGGACGCCTTCGGACGCATCAAGGATTATTTCGCGGATGAGTATTTGGCGGGACGGACTCCGAACCCGTGTGTGATGTGCAACAACTGGTTGAAGTTCGGCAAGCTGTGGGAATTCGCGCAGTCGGTCGGGGCCGATCACATCGCTTCGGGGCACTACGCGCGGATTGCGAGGGACGGGGATGTTTCCGTGCTCACTCGTGGGCGTGATCGTTCGAAGGATCAGTCGTATGTGCTGTTCGGTATCAACAAGGCGATTCTCGATCGCGTGATCTTTCCGGTTGGCGACTTTGAGAAGACGGAGATTCGCGACCTGGCCCGACAGACTGGGTTGCGAGTCGCCGATAAGCCGGACAGCCAAGAGATCTGCTTCATTCCCGACAACGACTACGTCGGCTTTTTGGATCGTTATCGCGGGCCACAAGAGACGGCCGGTGAGATCGTGGACACGGAAGGTAACGTGCTGGGACGGCATGACGGCTTTCAACAATTCACGGTCGGTCAGCGCAAGCGATTGGGAATAACGTTTGGGACTCCGCGGTATGTCGTGGCGGTTGAGCCGACGACTCGGCGAGTTGTTATTGGGATGCGTGACGACCTGTTGGAGCCGACGTTGGAAGCCGACCGCTTGAATTGGCTGGTTGATGACATTCCCACGCGGTTTGCCTGCCATGCCCAGATTCGTTCGCAGCATGAAGCGGCAGCGGCCGAGGTCGAATTGCTCGGCGAGGACCGCGTGCGGGTGTACTTCACCGAGCCGCAGTTTGGCGTCGCCCCCGGTCAAGCGGTCGTGTTTTACGACGGCAACCGCGTGTTGGGTGGCGGTTGGATTCGCTGATTCTTTATCGCTCGGTTCGGCAGAGTTGGGAGTTTGGGTAGACCTCGAACTCTGCAAAATGTCGGACTTGGGAAGCTGGTGAAGAGTTACCGACAAGTCGTGGGGCCGGTCCCGGAGAGTGCCGCGACTTTGCCGTTTGTATTGAATCGAACGGTCCCGAAAGGCTGATGAAGAATGACGATCACACGAGGTTTGTGCCGCGAGTGTCGGTTTGTAGTTCGTCCTTCAGGCGGTCATTTCCGATGGGGACCGCCGGAAGGCGGAACTACTAACTTGGCAAGCGGGGCGCATCAGGGGTGCCAGATTCACACATTCTCCCAAGGATGGGGCTATGCGATTCTTGTCGTGGTTAGAAACGATTCGTGGACGGATCACCGAGCGAGACACCACCGCTCGTCGACGCCGAACCAAGGTTCCGGTCGCCGGTCAGCTTGAGCAACTCGAAGGCAAGGCATTGCTCTCGGTGTCGGCGCTGTTCGTCAACGGCGAACTGAACGTCGTCTCGGATTCGAACGACGACATCACCGTCAGTTCATCCGGAACCGGAGCGTCGTCGCGAGTGCTCGTGCTGGCAAACGGCAATCCGGTCACGTCTGTCGGTAGCGTGCCGACCAGTTCGGTCACGTCGATTGTGATCCAGGGAGGCAACCTGGAGAACACGATCAATCTGAGCGCGGTGAGTATTGCAAACTATCCCAACTTGGCTGGGATCAACGTCGATGGCGGACATGGCAGCGACACGATTCTGGGAAGCAACGGCATCGCGGAAACGCTGTTGGGCAATCACGGCGACGACAGCATCACGGGCGACACCGGCGCGTCGTCGATCAACGGCAATGATGGCAACGACACGATCATTGCCGGCGGGGGCAACGATAGCATCAACGGCGAAGACGGCGACGACAGCATCGACGGCGGTGACGGCAATGACACGATCGTCGGCCACGATGGCAATGACGTGATTGATGCTGGCACCGGCGACGACAACGTAACAGGTGGCGACGGCGATGACTCGGTGTTGGGCGGAACCGGCAACGACACGATCAATGGCATGATGGGGGCCGACTCGATCGACGGCAGCGACGGCAACGACGCGCTTTTGGGAGGCGCTGGTGGCGACTCGTTGAACGGCGGGCTTGGTGACGACTCACTGTTGGGGAACGAAGGCCGCGACACGTTGCTGGGCGGGGATGACAATGACTCGCTGGACGGCGGTGGAGATTCCGACACGCTGCTGGGTGAATCGGGCAATGATCTGTTGGATGGCTTTTCGGGCAATGACTCGCTGCAAGGGGGCATTGGTGACGACACGATTCGTGGGGGTGCCGGCAAAGACACGCTCGAAGGCCAAGCGGGTAACGACTCGCTGCTAGGCCAGGCAGGTAACGACACGATCTTCGGTGGCGACGGGTTTGATTTGATCAGCGGAGGGACCGGAGATGATCTGGAAGATGCTGGCGAAGTGCCGACGGCTCCGGTCGCTCCCACGCCGCCACAGCCGCGACTCTTTGCGACTCCGTCCGACATCCGCAATCAGAATCTGATCGTCGAGTTGGACCCGCGGACCGGAGCTGAGCTGAATCGTTTCGCTGCTCCCGAAACAACCAGTGCCAGCGGTGATGGTTTGGCGTTTGATGGTACGAGCCTGTACTACCTCAATGGCTTTGGCACGAACACGCTGTATCAGCTCGAGCCCGACACGGGAGCGATCATTCACAGCACGGTGATTCCGCGTCCGACGACTCAGCGATACGACGGTCTCGCGGCGTTGAACGGCATGATCTACATCATGGACGCGGCCAACGACGACATCCTGGTGTTCGATCCGGCACTCGGAGGGGTTGGCACGGTGCTGGACATTAACGGAGAAAATCCCGGAGCCAATCTGATCGGTGGGTTGGCAGCGGCGAAAAATCCAGATCGCTTGATTGCCACTCTGGCGAATGGCCGCACGATCGTGGAGATCAATCCTTCGACGGGGCTGATCGTTCCGGTTTCGGACACGAGTCCCGGTTTCAGTCCGACAACAGCGTCAGCAGGAAGTTACTCAGGGTTGGGCGTCATCGACGGCTTGCTCTACTTGGGCAGCACTCGTTTGTCGAACACGAATCCGCTGACTTTCACGTCGTCGCTCGACATCTTTGATCGCGCGGGACTCTTACAGCAGTCAATCACGCTTCCCTACGGAATCTCGGCTTTCGGAGCGGACGATGTGGGACCTTTGGGACTGCCACCGGGGGCTCCGAGCCAATTCGACATCGCGTTGAATCTTCCGGCGGGGCTGAATCCTGACAACTCGCAAGCATTTGAGCTGGCGGCCCAGAAATGGGAATCGATCATCCGTGGCGATCTGCCGGATGTCGTGGTCGCGAATGTGGGGACGATCGATGATTTATTGATCAACGTCATAATCGCGTCGATCGACGGACCTGGCGGGGTGCTAGGTACGACCGGTATCGACCTCAAGCGAACTGGAACTTTCCTGCCAGCTATGGCTTCGATCACGATCGACTCAGCCGACTTAGCGGCGCTGTCTGTCGACGGCCTCCTGTCCGACGTCGCCTTGCATGAGTTTGGACACGCTCTGGGCTTCGGCACGATCTGGTCGGATCTAAACTTGATTGCCGCGCCGGGTTCAACGAATCCGCGCTTCGTCGGTCGACAGGCAACCGCTGAATACAACCGAGCGTTCCGAAATTCTGAACCGAACGTGCCAGTGGAAAATGTCGGCGGAGCGGGCTCGGCCAACGTGCATTGGCGAGAGAGTCTCTTCGGGAACGAATTGATGAGCAGCGTCCTAGAGGCGGGAAGCAATCCGCTAAGCCGAGTGACCGCCGCCGCGATGGCCGACATGGGTTATCTGGTCGATCTGAGCTTTGCCGATCCCTACACGCCTCCCACGACCACCGCGACCGGTTCCAGCTCTGCGAGCAGCGGTGCTGGTGCTGCGGTGACAGGACATTGGACGCTCTCGAATCGCCCCGCGCAACTCATCAGGCCCTTGCTGCTGGGACACGCTCGACCATGGTCCTTCGCGGGATCAAGCGGTGCCACCAGCACGTCTCCCGCGAGCTTCAACGGAGCCACGCTCCTCAACTTTAACGAAGTGCCGGAGACCATCGCGAACGGTTTCTCATTGCAGGGAGTCACATTCGGTTTCAAGGTCGCCGGACTCGATTCCCCCGATGCGACGTATGGTGCTTCGATCGCGCCCACCGGCGCGTTCCAGAATCTGTCGTCCCCTGTGTTGGAGGGGAACGCTGCGGGAATCTTGAATATCGACTTTGAATCACCAGCCACCAACCTGTCGTTCGCGGTAGCTCGATTCGCCACGACCGACGTACCCAATGGAGTCCGCGTTTCACTGTTTGATAGTTCGCTCAACCTCATCTCGACGTCGTCGGTGAATCTGTTGCGAACGCAATTGGGCCCAGAAGGACTCTTTAGCTACACCGGCACAACGGGAGTGCGTCGAGTCCGCTTAGACTTCACCACGGTGTCGGCCGCGGCAGGTGGCGATCGATTCGCGATCGACAATCTGGCTTACACGCTGGGCAGCCCCAGCAATCCGATCCCGTTCGGTGGCGACACACTGCTGGGCGGAGCCGGCAACGACACACTGCTGGGCGGCGACGGCAACGACCTGCTCAACGGCGGTGCGGGGAACGATTCGCTAGAAGGCGGAGCCGGCAACGACAGCCTCTCCGGCACGGCTGGTGATGATTCCGTCTTCGGCGGGCTGGGCAACGACACGTTGCGAAGCGGCGCGGGCCAGGACACGCTGCACGGCGGCGACGGAGATGATTCGATCATCGCGGCACTCGGTGACGGCGTCGATTCAATCGTCGGTGGCGAAGGAAGCGACACCTTTGACTTTATTGGCAACAACGCCGCGAACACGTTCAATGTCGGTCAATCCGCCGGGCACCTGATCGTGTCGAACGACACGGCTACGCAAACGCTCGCCAGCGATATCGAGGTTGTGCAGATCACCGCACTCGGCGGCACAGACCGAGTCGTCGTTGCAGACCTGACGGGGGTCGCACTCACCGAAGTGCGGCTCAACTTGGGGACCGGAAACGATCGACTGCTGTCTGACGCTGGAGCCAAGCTCGGCAGCGTCCAACTGCGAGTCTTTGGCGATGCCGGCGATGACCTGCTCATCGGTACCGACAGCGCCGAGTTGCTCAACGGTGGCGACGGAGTTGACACACTCATCGGCAACGCGGGCAATGACACGCTCAATGGAGACGCGGGAACTGATTCGATCGACGGCGGAGCTGGAAACGACGTCATCGACGGCGGAACGGGAGTCACCTTCCTCGACGGCGGCGATGGCGACGACAGTCTCACGGGCAGCATTCTCAACGACGTTATCAATGGTGGAGCGGGTAACGACACGCTCGTCGGCTTGAATGGCAACGACCTGCTCAACGGCATGGATGGCAACGATAGCCTGGCTGGCGGATCTGGAGACGACAGCCTGCTCGGCGGAGCAGGGGACGACACGCTCGATGGCGGCACGGACAACGACACCATCAATGGCAATGACGGCAACGACCTGATCAATGGCTTCCATGGCAACGATCTGATTCTCGGCGGCTTGGGAGACGACATCATCAGCGGCGGTGACGGCAACGACACCGTCTTCGGCGAAACCGGCAACGACCTGATCGGCGGCGGCGACGGCAACGATCTGGTTCAAGGCAACGACGGTGAAGACACGGTGCTCGGTGGCGACGGCAACGACACCCTCCGAGGCGGCACCGGCAGAGACATCGTCCTCGGTGGAGATGGCAACGACTTCATTGACGGACTCGGAGGCATCGACACGCTCGCCGGCAATCAGGGAGACGATACGCTCGTCGGAGCCTCCAGCGAGTTCAACGAACTCTTCCGACTCGATCCCGCAGTGCTCGCGAAACTGCTGTAACCGTCCCCGTTCCCGCGCGGACGGCGACAGCGAGAGAGCCTGAGCTTGATAAGAGCTCAGGCTTTTTTCATGAGTTGCCGGTGTGAGCACCAAAGGTGCTGAGACACTTCAATCGACGTCATCAGGCGGCGCCATTTTTTTGCCCCACATTCGTCGCCAACTCCCGCATCCTTGCGTCACCCTAACCTCACTCCCAAACTCCGCCGCCATGAAATCGAAATCACCGCTGCTGATCATCTTTGTCACTGTTTTCATTGACCTCCTGGGCTTCGGCATCGTGCTGCCGCTGCTGCCCAGATACGGCGAATACTTCGGGCTGGACCGGTTGCTTGGCCCCTTGATGGCGTCGTTCTCGGCAATGCAGTTCTTGTTTGCGCCGCTGTGGGGACGGCTCTCCGATCGGATCGGCCGCCGGCCGGTGTTGCTGGTCGGGCTCGCGGGTTCGACGGTGTGTTATGGGCTGTTTGGTTTCGCGACTTCGCTGGGCAGCGAAGACCAATTCCTCGGCCTGTCGGTGATCCCGTGGCTGTTCATTACGCGCATCGGAGCCGGTATCGCGGGTGCAACGATTCCGACCGCTCAAGCCTACATTGCCGACTCGACGACCGCCGAAGGTCGTGGCAAAGGGATGGCCTTGATCGGAGCGGCGTTTGGAATCGGTTTCACGTTCGGCCCGCTGCTGGGATCGGTGTTCGTGTCGGGCAAAGTCGACGGCCCGCCAAGTCCAATGGCCGGATATGTGGCGAGTGGCTTATCGGCATTCGCGTTCTTGTGGGCCGTCGCCCGGTTGCCAGAGTCGTTGAAGCCGGACAACGTCGCCCCTCGTCGCAGTTGGCTGAATATCGGCGCGATGGGCCGAGCGTTCTCGCATCGCGGCACCGCGTTGCTGATGCTGACCATCTTTCTGACGACGTTGGCCTTCGCCCAGTTTGAGGTCACGCTGTCGTTGCTGACGAAGTTCTTCGGCATGGCTGATAAGAACAACTTCTACATCTATGCCTACGTGGGCTTCGTGTTGGCGCTGAGCCAAGGCATGCTTGTGCGGCGGCTGTCACCCAGGCTGGGTGATTTCCGCATGAGCCTGATCGGCACAATCTTGATGACTCTGGGCCTGGTGCTGATCGCGATCACCTGCCAGGACCGTTCGCTGTATGTGTTGTTCGCCATCGTGCCGATCAACGTTTTGGGCTACTCGGCCCTCACGCCGTCCCTGCAAGCGATGTTGTCGCTGCGAACCTCGGCCGACGAGCAAGGCGAAATCCTCGGCGTGGGTCAAAGCATGTCAGCCTTGGCCCGCATCGCCGGTCCGCTGCTAGGCGTATGGCTTTTCAAACTCGACAAAGAGCAACCCGCCAACAGCGTCGTCTTGCCGTACTGGGTCGGAGCCGGTTTGATGCTGGTAGGCGTGGTGCTGGTGCTGTCACTGCGCAACCAACCGGCAAAGAATTCGTAGGGTGGGTCGAGTCATCGAGACCCACCGCGACCCGCGGGCATATTGGTGGGTCTCGATGACTCGACCCACCCTACGGTTTTCCCCACGCGAGGAATCATGAGCATCGACGTCGTCGCTCGCACCGAATTCTCGAAACACAAGTTGCTGGAAAGCGACTTGGCCTCTGATCCGTTCCAGCAGTTTCAGCGATGGCACGACGACGTGCAGGCCGAGAACGTCATCGACTGGCAAGCGATGTCGCTGGCGACCGCCACTCGCGACGGACGGCCGTCAGTGCGCATCGTCTATCTGCGCGGCTGGGACGAGCGCGGCTTCCTCTTCTACACCAACTACGACAGCCGCAAAGGACACGAACTCGCCGACAACCCACAAGCCGCCGCAGTGCTGTATTGGAAAGAACTCGAACGACAAGTCCGCATCGAAGGGACCGTGATCCGCGCGAGCGACGCCGAATCAGACGCCTACTTTGCGGGCCGGCCGCGAGAAAGCTGCATCGGCGCGTGGGCCTCAGCCCAGAGCCAACCGCTCGCCGATCGAGCAACGCTCGAACGACTCACGGCCGAGTTCGAGACGAAGTTCGCCGGGGCTCCGATCCCGCGACCGCCCAACTGGGGAGGCTTTCGACTGATCCCCGACAGCGTCGAGTTCTGGCAAGGAGGCGTCGCACGACTGCACGATCGGCTGATCTATCGCAAGCAGCCGACCGGAACATGGAGCATCGAACGGTTATTTCCATAATCCGTCTTGTCAGTCGATGCACGTGAGTAGGTTGGGACTCCGTCCCGACCGGTCGGGATGGAATCCCAACCTACAAAACACGCTCGCGAA
>SXKJ01000318.1 GCA_005778115.1 Planctomyces sp.
CCCATGTCCTTGAACTTGTCGGAGAGTTCGATTTCACGGGCGACGGTCACGCCGTCCTTGGTGACGGTCGGTGAGCCAAAACTTTTCTCAATGATCACATTGCGGCCGCGCGGGCCGAGCGTCGTTCGAACGGCTCGCGCCAGTTTGCTCACGCCACGACGAACGGCGTCTTTCGCTTCTTGATCGAAGGCAATCATCTTAGGCATGTCGGAAATCTCCTCGTTGATAGTTCCGCCTTGAGGCGGCGTCTTGTTTCGGAGTCGTCACGGAATGCGCGACGAGAAGGGGCCTAGCTCGGATGCACCGCCTGAAGGCGGAACTACGAACTAGAACGTCGCGAGAATGTCGCTCTCGCGCATGAGCAGGTAGGTTTCGTCGCCGACCTTAATCTCGTCGCCGGCGTAGGAGCTGAAGAGGATGCGATCGCCGGCCTTGACGGTCAGGGCGACCTTCTTGCCGTCGCGACGGACATAGCCTTCGCCGACCGACAGAACTTCACCGCGTTGCGGCTTATCCTTGGCCGAATCCGGCAGCACGATTCCGCCGAGCGTTGTCGTCTCGGCTTCAGCACGTTTCACAACCACGCGGTCCCCCAGCGGAACCAGCTTTTCGGATTTCTTGGCAGCGGCTTTGGCCATCGGTGACTCCTCGAGATCAAGCACGTCGTTCAGAGTGAAATGCCTCAAAAACCAAGCAACAGTTTCAGGCATACCGGCGAAGAGCGAATCGCGGGCCAAGCAGCGGCGAGTTCCTAAGAGCCAAATTCGCTGCGGGTTGCGTTTTCAGCGGCCTCTACCATGCCTGCCAACCTCGGCGATGAAACCGAGCCGAATCAGGCTCCCCTGCCATTACGGCATTGGCGGCGGACGGGGCCTGTCGCCTAACCTTTGCCATGCATCCCTCGGCCGACCTGCGGGCATCGAGTGCGAATCCACCAGACGCTCAGGGCAGTTTCCGGAAACACGAAAATATTCCTCTTACTGGCGAGCCTCTGTCTTCATCGGTGGCTGTGTCTGAATCTGCGGGAGCAACCGGATTGCCCCGCGGATTCAGACACGCCCACGGATGAAGGCGAGTTTGAAACGGAAGAGTCGAGCTGTCAGAGCCTTTCAGACCAAGAACGTCCGTTCTCGAATAGGATTTAAGTTGCCGCTGTTGCCATTCAGAATCTGCGCCAGCAAATTCTTGCTGATCGGCGTCGATGTGCTTGCGAATTGTCTGGCCGGTTGGTGAACTTTCCGCCGCGAACTGTCGGAGCTCTTCGACGGAGACCGTCGACGTGTTTTTCTGAGAAGGATGGCAATGATGCGGCAACGATTGATTGGGTTCATCGGCTTGGCGGTTGTCTTGATGGCGGGAGCATTCGCCAACAGCGTGCGGGCGGAAGAAGAATTCATCGAGTTCCTGCGAGGCTTGCACAATCTCGGCCACGGTGAGTTGGCAGTGCATTACCTCAACCAAATCAAGGAGCGGGCCGATCTGCCCGACGACGTGAGAACGACTTGGGATTTGGAGATGGCTCGCAGCCTGCGGATCGCGGCCAACGAAACGCCGAATACCGATCTCCAGCAGAAATACATCGTCGATGCTCAAGCGGCGTTGGATAAGTTCCTCAAGGAGCAAGCCAATCATGAGGAGGCCGCGTCGGCTCAGATGACGTCCGGCGACATCTCGTTGTTTCGCGCACAGAATGCACTGCGAGTGGGCCTGCGTGACAAGACGAAGAAGGACACGCTCATCCCGGAAGCTCGCAAACTGCTTGGCGAGGCTCGGCCGAAGTACGAGAAAGCGGTGACGATGTATAAGGAGCGTGTCGATAAGGCTCGCGCGGCGATGGGGGCCAAGGGCAAGACGCTGAGCACGAAAGCTCAGAAGCAATACACAGCCTTGGTTGAAGCCTGGTACAACGCGCGCTTCAAGGTGGCGACGGTCGATTACAACATCGGCCTGACCTACACCGAGCCTGCCGCTCCGCCACGCAAAGCCGCTCTTCTGGAGGCGGCCAAAGGCTTCGACAGCATCTATCAAGAAAACCGCGACGAGCGCACCGGCATCTACGCGAAAATGTGGGGCGGCAAAGCTGCGGAAGAGATGGGCGAGTTCGAAAAGGCCCTCGATATCTACGACGAAGTGATGTCGGCCGCACCTCCCGACAAAGACAAGCGACAGGCGGATTATTCGGCGATGTTCCAAGAGGTGAATCGCTTCCGCCTGATGCTGTTGGGAAAGACCAAGAAGTACAACGACCTCGTGGAAGATGCGACCGAATGGTTGAAGTTCCACGATACGGCTCACCGCACGAATGGTTACCAGGGCATCGCACTGGAGTTGGCCAAAGCGCACCTCGAAATCGCTAAGACCAGCAAGGGCCCGGAGGCCGCCAAGTCTGCGGTGGAAGCCAGGAAATGGATCACCGCGATCATCAAGATCCCCAGCGAGTACCAAAAAGAAGCGATCCTGTTGCAGCGTCAGTCGGCAGGGGGGCAAGAGGTTCCGCTTGCCAGTTTTGATGAAGCAATTGCAGTCGCCGACTCGTCAGCGAAAGCGGCTGGCGAAGCGACGGCTGCCGCAGAAGTGAAGGCCAACTGGGTCGAGGCGGAGAAGGCTTACGCGAAGGCGATCGAACTCAGTGCGGATGTGAAAGACAAGAACCGCATCTTGCACACTCGGTTTGCATTGGCGACGGCTCAATACATGGTTGGTAAGGCCACCGAGGGCTACGCGACGGCGCTGACCCTGGCCAAAGAAAACACGAACTATGCGAAGGCCCCCGCGGCCGCTTCGTTGGCGGTCAACATCGCGCTGTACCTCTACGGACAAACCCGCGATGCCGCCGCGATGGAACGGATCAACGAAAGCACCGAGTTGTTGCTCAAACAGTGGCCGCAACATGCCGAGGCGGATGACGCCCGGATCGCGAAGGGCAAGCTGAAGCTCTTGCAGAACCCGCCGGATTTTGACGGCGCGATCGCAACCTTCATCAGCGTGAACCCCGTCTCTGACCGATACCCCACGGGATTACAGCTTGCCGGTCAGACGAACTGGGTTGTCTACAACAACGAAAAGAAGAAGGGGGACGCCGCCAAGCCCGGCGAAGCGCAGGCGCGTCGCAAGAAGACGGTCGAGTTGTTGGAACAAAGTCTAGCCGCCTTCGGCAAGACCGAGTCCGGCGGCGCGGCACTCGCGCAGTCGTTGCAGGACACGCAGCTATTGCTGGCGGAAGTTCGGTTGGAAGGCGACCTGATGGAAGAGGCTCTGCAACTGTTGCAGCCGATGGTCGAAGCCTTGAAAGCGAAGCCGCCCGCCGGTGTGGATAGGACGACGCTTCGAATTCTGGTCAATTCGGTCCGAGCTTACGCCGCGTTGGGCAAAGTCAACGACTCGATTGAGGTCGGCAACATTCTGGTCACGGGCGGCGAAGACATTCCACCGGTCAACGGCGTGCTGATCGAATTCGCCAAGATGATTAAAGGTGAATGGAAGAAAGGGGCGGCCGAATTGATTGCAGCCGAAGAGAGCAAGGAAGAAGGCCGCATCAACAACGCTAAGCTCAGCGAAACCAACAGCAAGGAAGCTCTCGTTAAGCTGTTGAAAAAACTCAACGAGCGCAAGCAGTACGACTTGACCGGTTTGGTCTTTCTGGCGGAAAGCAGTTTGGAGATTAGTCAGTCTCTGGCGGACGAGCCTCGTGCAGATTTCCAGAAGAAAGCTCGCGACCAATTCCAAGCGATCATCGACCGTGAGCAGTCCGACCCAGCGTTCGCCAAAGTCGCGGCGAAAGCGATGACGCGCGTCCGCTCGCAACTCATCGGTCTGTTGCGCGAGGAGAAAAAGTACCCGGAAGCTCTGGCCCAAGTGGAAGCCTTGCTCAAGGCGCAACCGAACGCTCTGGAACCGATGATTGAGAAGGGCAACATCATGCAGGCTTTGGCGGAGACTGATCCCAAGAAGTACGACGACGCAGTCAAGTGGTGGTCCGGCATTCGCAACAAGCTTCAAAACCAGCCCGGTAAGAAGCCGCCTGCCTACTACGAGGTCGTTTACAACACGGCGTTCTGTCTGGTGGCTCAAAAGCAGCCGGAGAAGAACACACAGGCGTCGCAATTACTCAGTGCCACGTTGGCTCTCGCCCCATCGCTCGATGGCCCTGACCGGGTCGAGAAGTACAAGGCGCTGCTCAAGCAACTACCAGCCGCGAAGGCCGCTCCTGCGAAGCCAGCCGCAGCAAAACCTGCGGCGACGAAACCTGCCGCAGCGAAACCCAAAAAATGATGTGAGCGGGGAACCGTGTGATGAAGCGCACTCAGCGATGGATTCGCACCAACATCTTTTGGGTCGTCGGAGTGGCAGTGCTATTCTCAGCCGCGACGCTGTCGGCGGCGAAGTTCAACAAAGTGCTGGAAATCGGCAAGCCGGCTCCCATCTGGAAGGAGTTGCTCGCAGTTGACGACAAGCGGCACAGCCTCGACGACCTGAAAGACGCTAAATTGGTGGTCGTCGTCTTTGCGTGCAATCACTGCCCGGTTGTGAAGGCTTACGAGCGGCGGTTGATCCGCTTCGTGGATGATTACCGCGACAAGGGAGTTGAGTTCGTCGCGATCAGCGTCAGCCGGCAGCCGTCCGATCAGTTGCCGCAGATGAAGATGCGAGCCTCCGACAGCGGGTTCAACTTTCCGTATTTGATCGACCCAACTCAAAAGATCGCGCGAGCCTACGGTGCGACCTGCACACCGCATGTCTTTGTGCTCGATCAACAGCGGCGTGTCGCCTACATGGGCAAGATCGACGATCACTTGGACGATTCGAAAGTCGGCGAGCGATTCCTGCGAGACGCCGTCGATGCGCTGCTCGCCGGCAAACAACCGGAAGTGACCGAGACCCGACAAGTCGGCTGCGACATCGAGTTCGAGTGACTCAAACAACAATTAGGCGAGCGGGGCGGCGTCAGCCCTCCGGTGGCAGCGTCGAATGCACCGGGGGGCTGACGCCGCCCCGCTTGCCTGGCTAGTTTTTCCGCCCGCGTGCTGGTTGCGAATGCGGATGGGACTTGTCGTAGGTCTCGCGCATCCGTTGCGTGCTGACGTGCGTGTAGATTTGCGTCGTCGTCAGGCTCTTGTGGCCGAGTAGTTCCTGAACGCTGCGCAGATCGGCTCCGCCGTCGAGCATGTGCGTCGCGAATGTGTGGCGCATCGAGTGCGGGCTGATCTTCGAGTCGAGACCATTCGCCTTCACATACTTTTCCAACATGCGGCCAACGCTGCGAGTCGTCAGCCGCTTGCCGAATCGGTTCAGGAACACGGCCTCGCGATCCTCCGGCCGAGCATCCGCGGCGACTTCTCGCACCGAAAGCCACTTGTGCAGAGCCGTGCTGGCGTGACTGCCGACCGGTGCGATCCGTTCTTTGCGTCCCTTGCCGCGCACTCGCAAGACATTCGCGTCCTGATCCCAGTCGGGCAGGTTGAGCCCCACCAGTTCGGCGACACGCAGCCCGGCCGAGTACATCGTCTCTAGCATCGCTCGATCGCGCAGGCCGGAGGGTTCGTCACTTGGCGGAGCTTCGACCAACGCGACGGTTTGCTTTGTGGTTAGAAAACTCGGCAGCTTGCGTCCCGTTCGTGGCGTGCGAAGTGCCTTCGCGGGATTCGAGGTCGTCAGCTTCTCGCGAGCACAGTACCGATAGAAACTTCTCAAGCAGGCGAGCCGCCGCGCAATTGTTGTCTTCGCATACTGGCACTCGTGGAGATACGCGACGTAGCCGCGCAACATCGAGATGTCGGTTTCCGACGGCTCCGGGATACGGCCGACTCGGTCCTGCAAGTAATCGAAGAAGCTGTTGAAGTCTTCCGAGTACGACTTCAGCGTCAGCGGCGAAGCATTCCGCTCGATGCGCATCGAACGCAGGAATCCGTCAACGGCGGTGTGCATGGTTGTACGTCAGCCTTTCCAGGCTGACACGATTAACGGTTGACGCGAACTGGCCGAATCGGGTCAGGCTGGAAAGCCTGACCTACTACCACGTCGTCTCGCGCGACCATTGTTCGCGAGCTTCCGCCTCGGCCTCTTCTTTGAGGCGGCGAACTTTCTGGCTGAGCACCGCCGCGTCGTACCAGGTGAAGCTTAGGTCTTTGTCGGCGGCGAACTGGCCGAGCTGCTGCAGCAGGGCGTCCGAGCTTTCTTCGTCGTACAGGAAGATGTATCGCTCGGTGTCTTTCACCAACGCCAGCACGTTGAGTTCGCTTGTCATGGCGGATGTCCTTTAGGCCGAGCCATTCGGCCTCAGTCCTGATCGGCAAAATCGGCAGAGCTTCTTCAATTGAACCGACTGGCCGAACTTGCCGACGTGGCCCGTATCGGTTGGGCAGCGAGACTCGTCATGGCTGGCTAGAAGTTCGATTTGAGTTGAGGTTGCTGTCGCGGGTGGCACGCCCCTGACCATCGGGAAGGGCGTGGTTTTCAGTGTTGATCGCAATTCCCACGTCCTTCCCGATGGTCAGGACGTGCCACCCAAATTCACAAATTGGCCAGCCCTGCGAGACTCGCCCGCCACGCTACTCGTGACGTACTCCGACCGTCACAATGACCACACAATGTCAGACACACCCTCGAATTCGGACTGGAAATCCTGGCTGCGCGACCGTTGGCACGGGGGCGATTTGGCTCCTGTGATCAGCCTGCTGGTGCTGCTGGCGATTTTCACGGTGCTGGTCGGACCACGCGATTTTTTGACCCTTGGCACCGCCAGCCTCGTGTTGGAACAAGGAGCGGTCCTGGCGATCGTTTCGGTGGGCCTGACTTTCGTGCTGCTGACCGGCGAAATCGACTTGGCCGTCGGCCGCATCGCGCTGCTGTCCGCTTGCGTGTGCGGAGTGCTATTTCAATTGCTATTTGTCGTGAAGGGTGGCGATGACCCGGAGCTGAGAAGCATCTCGTTGCTGATCGTGTTAGCGGCACCGTTTCTCATTGCCTTGCTGGTGGGTTGGCTGTCCGGAGTTCTGACGGTCACGTCGCGGCTACCCAGTTTCATCATCACGCTGGCGATGATGTTCGTCTGCCAGGGGATGGCGAAGTACCTGACGAAGAGCAAGCAATTCCAGTTGCCGTCACTGCTGAAGTCACTCGGCAACGACAGCCTTTTCGTAGGGGACTTGAGCATTCCCTACAGCGCGCTTCTGGCCGTGGCCGTCATGCTAGCGGGCCATGTCGTCCTGCAATACACGCGCTTTGGTCGTTACGTCTACATGACCGGTGGCAACCGCGAGGCGGCTCGCTTGGCGGGCGTGCGAACGCCTCTGATCGTCGTCGCGTGCTTGGTGATCAGCGGTTGGACGGCGGCTCTCGGCGGACTGGTCAACGCCGGCCGCATGGGAAGCATCACACTGGATCAGAACGCCGATCTGCTGCTGGAGGCGGTCGCCTGCGTGGTGCTGGGCGGGACCAGTCTGTTCGGCGGCGAAGGGAGTATGCCGCGTACGCTCATCGGCGTGTTGACCTTCACGGTCCTGAACGTCGGCTTGATGCTGGCTAAGATCGACTGGATTCCCGACTTCGATTTCCTGCGTGACTTCGTAAAGGGAGTCGTGCTGCTGATCGCGCTATTCATCAACGGCCGCATCGCTCGCGGCCGGGGCTGAGATGTCTAACCGCAACGCCATCGGCGTGAGTGCGAGTCAATCGCGCCCTCTCGCCCACGCCGATGGCGTTGGGATTAAACATCTCTCCCGGATCGTCTGCGGCAAGGACTGCCGGAGACGACTGGCCCAAGAGATACTTGACGCTGCAATGCGCGCGTTTCGCTTCTGCTTCGCTGGCTTGTCGAGCGTCTCCGCATGCGGCGAGCGACAACGCACCGGCCGTCGCACCGAGCCATTCAACACGATTGAATTCTTGCTGATTCCTCATGACAGTTTCGAGACCTTCGAGTTGAGCATACTTCCGTTTTGCGACCAGGGCACTTCGGATCGCCGAATGACAAGTCAAAGGAACTGCACGCGAAGATGCTCGCCTGGCGTGAAGCGGTTAAAGCTCCCATGCCGAAACCGAACAAAGAACTCGCGCAGGCTCAGACGAAAGCCAAACGCACAAGCGCGGCTCTTTAGAAAGGCCGGCCTTCTTCAGAGTGAGCACCCGCCAACGATTCCTGACATTTTTCAGCTTTCAGGATGATTTGAACCTTCTAAAGATTTCAGTTGACGAATTCGACGGAACCGCCAGCAGATCGCGTTCGTCACGAGTCCGCAAAGCCTCACGAAATGGCCCGCAAGGGCCCATGAGTGCGGAACAGGATTCGTGCGATAATCGGTGTTGTGTGACAGTTCGTCTTGGGAAACTGTGAGGTTGCGACTCTCAGTCGCACGAGAGAGCCAAACAGGCATTCGGCTCGGTCATTGCCGCCATCTTTCTGTCCCACATCTTTCTGTAAAAGCTGTGTTGGTGGTACAGAAAAATGGGGGACAGAAAAGTTCGCTTCACGACGCGGGCGGTTCGTCCCCTCGGCCGATGGCCCGCAAGGAATTCAACTCATTTCCGAGTGGCGGCCCGAAGTCGCACTCATCGACATCGGACTCCCCGGCATCGAGGCCGCTCGATGAAGTCGTTTTCCGGTGAGGGAAGAGACCAGTTCAACGATACGCAGGAGATAGAACAGACTGACGCGTTGTGCTGGTCGTGGTCCTTATTGAGGAAAGCGCACCGATTATGGGACATTCAAGAGATTCTGCTGCGCGGCCGCGATGCGGAAGAGTTCTTGGATTTCCGCGAGGGGGTCGTAGATGACGTCGAGGCCTTGGTTGCCAGCGACGGTGTCGAAGCCACCTTGGCCGTTGATGGTGTCTTGTCCGTCTTCGCCCAGGATGACGTCGCTGTCGCTGCCGCCCAGCAGCACGTCGTCGCCGTCACCGCCGAGCAACGTGTCTTTGCCGGCTCCGGCGTTGATCGTGTCGTTGCCGTCGAAGCCGCCCAGCAGATCATCTCCGTCACCGCCGACGATGTTGTCATGGCCGTTGCCAGCCAGGACCGTATCAGCCCCGGCTCCGGCGTCGATGACGTCGTCGCCGTCTGAGCCGCGGATCAGGTCGTTGCCGAGATTGCCATGGATCGAGTCATTGTGCTGGCCTCCGTCGAGAGAATCGTCGCCGTCGCCGCCAGAGAGGACATCCCGACCGAGGCCGCCGAAGACCGAGTCGTTTCCTTCCGCTCCTTCCATGAAGTCGTCGCCGTTGTCGCCGCTGAGCGTGTCATTGCCGGAAAGGCCTTTGAGCGTGTCGGCGTCGTTGCCGCCGCGGAGGCTGTCATCTCCTTCTTGTCCGGTGAGGAAGTCGGCTCCGTTTCCACCGTCGATGGTGTCATTACCGGTGCCGCCATTGAGCAGGTCGTCGCCGTCCTGGCCGAGGATCGAGTCGTTGCCGGCCGAGCCGTTGATCACATCGACATCGTTACCGCCGGTGAGGACGTCGTTGCCCAGCGAGCCAGTGATGGTATCACTGCCGTTGTTCCCATTCAGTTCTAAACGAATCCTGCCGAGGGCGGCGTTCAATGCTGTGAGGATGTCATTTCCTTCGCCGCCATTGAGCACTACTTGCGCTGCAGATTGGGCCGAGGCCACATTGTTGACGGTGAGAAGGTCGTTGCCTCCCAGTCCATTCACCACGACATTGTCGATTTGGGATTCGATGGTGAGCGTGGCCGTTCCGCGAGACAGCTTGAGTTTGCCGTCGAGCACACCGACGACGAACGTATCAGCCGAGTTGCTTCCCAGCACTTGAAGTTGATTGAAGCCGGGCCCCCCCAACGCGACATCGCTTCCACCGGCTCCTGAGGCCAGAAGGAACACGTCGTCCCCGTCGCTGCCGAGCAACAGGTCGTTGCCACCTTGTCCATTGAGCTTGTCGTTGCCGGCCTCGCCGTCGAGCGTATCCAAGCCGACGCCGCCCACCAGCAGGTCATTACCGAGTCCACCGAACAGCGCGTCGTCGCCGGCACCGCCATTGATCGTGTCATCGCTGGTGCTGCCCGTCAGCGTGTCATTGCCGTCGCCTCCCACGATCAAATCGCCGGGGCCAGCGGCATCCAGTCCGATGACGTTGATCGTCACAGTTCCGAAATTGCTGATCAGCCCCAAGTCGTCGTTGAGCGTGTAGGTGAATGAAACGGAACCGGAGAAGCCGGGGATCGGCGTGTACGCCACGAGGCCATTGCCGAGGTTGATCGCCGAGCCGTTCGCCGGTTGAGTCACGATTTGGACGGTCGAGTAGATTGGAGCTCCGTCCGTGTCGGTGTCGTAGGAGACGATATCCAGAATGATCGGCGCGCCGAGGACCGTGTTGCCGACGTCATCAACTGCAACTGGGGCCTGATTAGGCGGTCGCAGATTCGACGGGACACCGTTTCCGAACACCGTGTGTGTCGTGTAGGTCGAGCTTTCACCAGGCATGAGGGTGAAGAGGTTGGCCAGGGCGAGCGTCACGTCATACGGAATGTCGATCGAGCGATCACCGTTGGTGTCATTCGTGACGAGGTTCCTCAACGGGCGTCCGTTCGCCAGATTGCTTCTGAGCACGGGGAACCGGTCGATGTCATATCGGCCTGCGGAGGGAATCGTTCCTCCTTTGCCCGTGATGCCGACAAAGGTGGTTGAGGTGGTCGTGCCACCACGGTCGGTTTCAAAAAGGATTTCATCGCCAGCGGTCGTGATGAGCCGGCCACCGCCATCGGAGATCGAGCCGTCGAACTGCAAGTCTCCGTCGTAATAGCGATCCAACTCAAAGTTGGCGGTGGTCAGCCCCATGTTCGTCACCACATAGCTTTGAGTGAGTAACGATCCGGAGATGACATTGTTGACGTCGAACGTCGGTTGCACGGTTTGCGTGAGCGCGAAGTGCAGCGTTCCCAGATCAAAGGACGAGTTGGCTTCGGTATTGCCGTTGAGCCGGATCGTGGAGATGTTCGTAGGTCGCACGGGGACCAGTAGCGTCGGGTTGGCGAGCGACTGCCGAAGCATTGAGCCGCTGTTGAGATCGCGGAAGTAGATGTCGGATTCAAACGAGGCATTCGCTGCGGCGAGACTTCCCACCGGGTCGTAGATGCTGGTGGTAAACGTTCCCAGCGCATCGGTTGGGAGAATCAGACTTCCGTCACCCACTCCGACCGACAGCGTCTCGATTAGGTTGCCGTTGTCGGTACCTAGGCCGCTATCGAACGCATCGCCGAACCCGCTCGCCACGAAGCCGGAGGGTTCGGGCTGCACAGGGACAGGAGGAGCCACGGGCGGCGGAACCACCACTTCGGGAAAGCTGCGGACGAGATCGTTCCCAGTCCCGCCATCCAACACGTCACGACCGCGACCGCCAATGAGAGTGTCGTCGCCTCCTTGTCCCATAACGGAGTCGTCACCCGTTTGAGTGGCCGCTCCATCGGTCGCGTCGCCAAACAAGGCATCATTGTCGGAGCCACCCAACAGCGTGTCGTTGCCGCCGTTACCGATCAGCGAGTCCTGTCCTGAATCGCCGTTGAGTGCATCTTGGCCGCTGTCTCCGATAAGCGTGTCATTGCCACCATTTCCAATCAGCGAGTCGCCGAGCAAGTCGGTGCCGATGCTTCCCGACGGTGTCACCAAGAGGCTTTGAAGCAGGTCATTGCCTGAATCCCCTTGGGCGAAGTCGATGCCACCGCCGCCGATCAGTGTGTCGTTGTTCGGCCCGCCGAAGAGAGTGTCGTTACCGGTCCCCAGTACGTTGGCGAGTTCGCTGTCTCCGAAGACTTGGTCGTTACCAAAGCTGCCGTTGGCCAAGTCATCGCCGTCACCGCCGATCAACAGATCGGCGCCGTGACCGCCATCGAGCGTGTCGTTGCCCGCGTCACCGCCGAGCAGGTCGTCGCCGTGGCTGCCAAAAATGGAGTCCGCACCTTCGTCGCCGAAGACAGTGTCTCGGCCGTCCCCAGCGTCGATCAGATCGTTGCCGAGTCCTCCAAAGACTGTGTCGCTGCCGTCCCCCGCGGTGATGGTGTCCGCGCCGCCGAGACCTTGAATGAGGTCATCGCCATCGCCGCCAGTCAGATCGTCGGCGAGGTCGGGACTGCCGATAATCGTGTCATTCCCGTTGGCTGCTTTGACCGAGATCGTCCGCAGTGAGGAGAAGATCGCCGCCGTGACGTTGCTCAGGTCGATGCTGTTGGCGTCATCGCCGCCCTGAATCACGATCGACCGCACGGCCGAGGCGGGAATCGTTCCCAGACTGGGCGTCGGCGACAGCGGGTCCGTGCCGTCAGAGAGCGTCACGACGAGATTGCCTGCGATGGATTGGACCGCCACGTTTTCGCGGGCTCCCAACGCGATGTTGAGTTCACCGCTGTCCAAGAAGATCGCGGAACTCGACAGGAGATTGCGCGTCTCCAGGTATTCCGCCGCGGGGCCAATCGGTCGAGCGGCTTTGCCACTGCGTCGCGTCGGAGTTCGCCGCGACGCGTTTCCGGTCAGCGCCTTCTGCAATCGTTGCAGCCATTTTGTGTGAAACATGATTTCCTCCGTGAAAGATTCGCTGTCGCAGTCTGCCCCCTCTCCCCCACATCGGGGGAGAGGGGACCGGAACGCCAAAAACTTGCTGTTGAGTGAACCGCCGGGCTTATTGCCGGCGGTTCGTTTCAGCCTGCGGTCATCACGGTCGGAGACCGAGTGCGGCCAGCACCAGCGGGTTGATCGCTATCAGAGCGAACAGTTCGTCAATCTCACCCGGTTCGGTGATCAGCGTGTCGAAACCTTCATTACCTGCGATGGTGTCGATTCCCGCCTGGCCGTCGATGTAGTCGGCTCTGTCACGTCCCAGCAGCAAGTCGTTGCCGGCACCTCCCAGGATCGTGTCGGCACCGTCGCCGCCGATCACGGTGTCGTTGCCGCCTGCCGAGTTGATCAGGTCGTCGCCATCACCGCCGAAGATCGCATCGTTGCCAGCTCCGGTGCGGATGGTGTCGTTGCCATCGCCACCCAGGACAGTGTTGTCGCCGTCAGCTCCGGTGATGATGTCGTTGCCATGATCGCCAACCAGACGATCGTTGCCCGAGTTCCCGTTCAGTGTGTCGTCGTTGCGTCCGCCATCGAGAGTGTCATTGCCCGCACCGCCGGCCAGCACGTCTGTGCTGATGTCTCCGAACAGCACGTCATTGCCCATTCCTCCGCTGATCACGTCGGCACCGTCGTTGCCGCGAATCGAGTCATCGCCGTTCTCACCACTCATGGTATCGTTGCCGCCACCGCCGCCCATCACGTCGTTGCCGTCGCCGCCGAGCATCGAGTCGCCCGAACCGGAGTTGGCTCCGCTGACCGTGTCGGCGAGTTCATCGCCGAAGAGCGTGTCGTTGCCGGCTTGCCCGTTGATGACGTCAACGCCCAGACCACCGAGCAACAGGTCGTTGCCATCTTCACCTCTCAGGTTGTCGTTGCCGGCACCGCCTCGGAGTGTGTCGCTCCCTTTGCTGCCGACGAGGGTGTCGTTCCCGTTGTTGCCAACCAGGGCCAATCGGTTGCGGCCGATCAACGCATTCTTTGCCGTTACCACGTCTTTGCCGTCGCCCCCTTCAACAGACAGCGAGAGCGGTAACACTGTGTCGATGTTGCCGACCGTGATCAGGTCGTCGCCGCCCAAGGCATTCACGACAACCGACATCGCGGCTCGGGGATGAGTGATCGTCAGCGTCCCCTTCGTTCCCACGGTGACGGTGAGGTCCTTCCCACTCTGGCCGATGATGAACGAGTCGATTCCATTCGTGCCCGTGACAGAGGTCGTGTCAAACCCGCTATCACCTACGACCGTATCATTGCCACCTGACGAGCTGCCCCACACGAAGGTGTCGTTGTCCTCATTGCCGATCAACAGGTCCGCTCCACCTTGGCCGTCCAACGTGTCTTCGCCAAAGCTCCCCAGGAGTGTGTCCATGCCCGTGCCCCCCAGCAGCGAGTCATTGGCGATACCGCCGAGCAAGAGGTCGGCACCATCTTGGCCGTTCAGCGTGTCTCCGCTGTCGCCGCCATTCAAGGTGTCGTCCCCCGCACCTCCCAGGATCAAATCACCTGGATCGATCTGCGAAGTGAAGGCCGATGCCGTCGCGATGCCGGTGGACGCTTCCGTCAAGCGAGCGACATAGGTATCCGTGTTGGAAGTGCCGTCCGGGTTATCGCCCGTCGAATTCGAGTTATCTGCCCAAGCGGCGAGGATGACTCCATTGGCCACCGTGATTCCCGTGTAGTTCCCCAACAAGCCGCCGGTGATGGAAGTGAGGATGTTGCGATTTCCGTTCGACGAACCGCCGCTCACCAGGACGTTCGGCAGGAAGGATTCGCCGCCGTCGTAGCTCGCCGTGACGAAGTACTCGACGTCGGTGTTCACACCGGTCAAGCTCCCAAACAGACCAACGGAACCTCCGATATCGCTGTCCGCCGTGCCGCCGAAGAAGTCATTGCGGGAGTCGTACCAGCCCAGGACGACCACACCATTGCTTTGATCGACGGCCAGCGAGGGATGGAACTGGGCGTTGAATCCCAAGTCGTCATTCACCCGGATCGGATCACTGAAAGTCGTGCCGTCGTTGTCCGAGAATCGCAGGAAAATATCCAGGTTGTCGCTCTCGTTGGCCTGTTCATCGACATAAGCCAGATACAAACGACCGTCGTTGGGACCACCACTGCGGTCATACGCAATGAGCGGGCTGGCATAAGCCTGCCCGTCCGGGGGCGACGGAGCGAGGAAGTTGAACTGGAATGGCAAATTGAGACCGAAGGGGTTCAATCCGGGAATCGCATCTTGGCTTCCGACGTTGGATGTGGTGATCGTCGTGATCGCGGGGAACGTCAATCCTCCGAGCCGACCATTATTATCGAAGGCGTAATTCACTGTGCTAGGCCCTTGGGTGGGCCCTTGCGGTGCCGGTGTCTGCCAGGTGACGGCCACCTCTCCGGCTGGGCCAACGGTCGCGTTCGGGAAGTTCGGCGCGTTGACGTTCGAGACCAACGAGTTGCTCCCGCCGAACTGTGGAACCGGAGTTTGGATCGCCGGCAGGTTCGGCAGAGCCGGCGGAACTTGAGCACCTTGCATTTCAATCTGGGACGTAGCACCGACTCCGGTCTTATAGGTCACATAGACCGCGTCGAGAGCGAGATTCACGGCGTCTGGGCCAACAGACACGTGGGGCCGATCGTTACCGACCGCGCGACCCGTCAGAACCTGTGGTTGGAAAGTCAGCCCGTTGTCACGACTGATGGCGTAAACGATGGCCGCGGGCCCTGTCGCCAAGGTTCCCAGAGTTGGGGCAGGCAGCGGAGTTTCTGCGACGTACGCAATGTGCAGGTTCCCTTGGCGGTCATAAGCGACCGAGGGGTGATAACGAGATTCCGGACTGGGCGGGGCAGTGGCGATGCCGTCGAACAACCGGTTGAAGATGGTCGGGCTGGGATTCCAGCTTCGGCCGCCGTCGTTCGAGATAAACACTCCCAGCTCAGGCGCCGCGATCAAGTTGCCGCTGAATAACAGCGAGTTTAGGAATGAAGCCGGCCGCTCGTTAGTCACCAGGACTGCCCTGGAAGTGTCGATCGGATTGATCGCGATCTGTACCGTGTTCTGATCACCAAATTGACGGGTGGCATTGACGAGACTTGTTCCGCCCGTCGTGTCCAACATCAGTCCGTTGTTCAGAATTTGCCCGACTCCGACTGCCTTGCCCACTTGTGCGTTTTGCAGATTCGAGAGGACCACGGTGTAGGTTTCAGTCAGCTCGGCTAAGACATCTCCGAGGATTTGCACTGCCAACGTGATGGAAGTTTCACCCGGTGCGATCGTCAGCAAGTCCGTCGCGGCGACGACGTCGGTACCAGCCGAATTGATTCCGCCCACCGTCGCCGTGCCGCTGAGGACCGTGTAGCGGAACGTGACCGGCATCTCGATCGGTCGATCCAGTGTGATCACGAACGTCGCGGTGACATTGCCGTTGCTCACGGGAGTCACCAGACCCTCCAGGACCGTTACATCGTTGACGAACAGGGACGGAACGATCCCCGGCAAGCTGCTGAGCGAGTCATTGCCGTCACCGCCATTCAGCGAGTCCGAACCACCGCCGCCGATGATGGAATCGTGTCCGGTCTGACCGGACAGATTGTCCCGGTTCGTGCCGCCAAAGATCGAGTCTTCGCCGGACCCACCGATCAGTGAATCCAGTCCATCCGCACCAATCAGTGTGTCATTCCCCGCGCCACCATTGATGGCATCGCCCGCCGAGTCTGGATTCACCACGACAAATACGAGCGTAGGAATGCTGCGGCTTCCCAAGTTATCCGCCACCGTATAAGTGAACGAGAACGTGCCCGATGACGTCGGATCCGGCGTGTAACGAATGCGTCCGTCGCCAATCACTTCCACGGTTCCCGTCGAGGGTTGTGTGTCGATTTGCACGGAGGTGAAGTCGATCGAGCCATCCACATCCACGTCGTTCTTGACGACGTCGATCGTCACCGGTTCGCTAGCCAGGGATACGATAGGGGGCACGTTGCCATCGGTCGGATCATTGGGATCATTGCCGTCGCGAACCGTCGCTGGTCCACGATTGAACTGAATCTGGTCCGGCCGGCCGTTTCCGAAAATCGTGTGTGTGGTGTAAACCGCGCTTTCACCCGGCAACAGCGAATAGGTGTTTCTAAACGCGAGCGTGACATTCCCTTCCTGGCCTGGATCCACCGAGCCGTCGCTATTCGCATCGTTCGCGATTTGGTTTTTCAGGGCATCGCCATTGCGGATCTGATTGCGCAGGGCGGGGAACAACGAAAGTTCAAATCGATTGGCAGGGAATGCGGCCGGGGGGAGCGCCGGATTGGGTTTCGCGGTGATCCCGATAAACGTTCCGTTGGACGAGACACCCCCTTGCTCCGTCTCAAACAAGAATTCATCGCCGGTGATCCGATTGAACAGACGCCCGCCGCCATCCGGAGATGCTCCGTCCGGCACACCGTTCTGTGCGATGCCCGTGCTATTGGAGGTCACGCCACCCAGTCCATCACGACCATCGAAATTCAGGTCGCCGTCCAGATAACGCACCAGCTCGAAGGCGACTGCCGGGGTTCCCGCAGCGTTCGTGTTTGTGATTTCATAGGTCTGCGTCAGCAACGTCCCGACCCGATTATTCGAGGCCAAATCAAACTGCGGTTGGACCTGCTGCGTCAAATCGAACTGCAAGGCACCGATGTTGAATCGGGAGACCGCTTCCGTGGTCGTTCCCAAAATGTTGATTGGCGTTTGAGCGTTGTTCGCTGCCTCGTTCAATAATTGCCGCGGAATTCCGGTCTCTGTTCCGAACCGGAAGTACACGCCCGACTCAATCGTGGTCTGGTCGGGAACGAATCCCCGGTCGTCGCCCAGCGGGTTGTAGATCGCTCCCTCTTGTCTCCAACCTTTGAATTCCGCGATTGGCGGATTGCCCACCGTTTGCGGAATGAAGATTTGCTGATTGATGGGATTCGGCTGGACCACTTCACTGAACGCGCCGAACTTTCCGGTTCCATCCACCGTCACAATCAGGCCGCCATCCAAATTTCCGGTGGAAATCGTGGCCGTGGTGCCCACGTTGCTCGTGGCCAGGCCCGTCGGCTGCGCGTCAGCCAACGGGACAGGGTTGCCGGCATTCACGTTCGTGACCGGGACCGGCAGTGGATCGTTGGTCGTCGTGGTGAAGGTTGTGCTCTCCAGCACGTCGTCTCCCGAACCGCCGTCGATATTGTCCGCGCCGCCGCCGCCATTCACTGTGTCGTTGCCGGCACCGGCGTCAATCGTGTCATTCCCCTCCAAGCCCGTGGCGATGATGGCGGGATCGTCGCTGTCACCAAAGAGGAGGTCCGCTCCAGAGGCGCCGATGATTGAGTCGCTGCCGAAGTTTCCGATGATCGTGTCGTTTCCCATCCCGCCGTTGAGCAAGTCGTCACCGAGTCCGCCGACGATCGAGTCAAAGCCGTCACCGCCGTCGATCGTGTCGTTCCCGTCTTCGCCGAAGGCCGTGTCGACATCATCGCCCAACGAGATCAAGTCATTGCCGCCGCCAGCGGTGAGAGAATCACTGTCCTGTACGATGTCGGCACCGTCGCCGGCAAACACCAAGTCATCGCCCGCACCGGCAATGATCGAATCATTGCCGTTGTTGCCCAACAGCGTGTCGATGGCACTGCCACCTCGCACCGTGTCGTCTCCGTCGCCGCCGACCAAGTTGCTCGGCAGATCGAAGCTGCCCAGCAAGCTGTCGTGACCATTCAGGCCACTGACACTAATCGTCGTCAGCGAGGTGAAGTCCGTCGCAAATACGCGACTCAAGTCGATCGTGTTGGCTTCGTCGCCACCCACAATCGTGATGATCCGGACGCTGGCAGCCGTCACGGTTCCCACGGCCGGAGAGGGCGTATACAGCCCCGATCCAAACGCGACATCGACGGTGAGATTTCCGGAGACCGAGCCAACACGGACGCTTTCGTTGCTGTCGAGTTCGATGCTCAATTCCCCGGTCGATTGGAGAAACAGAGTCGAGGCCGACAACATGCTCCGCTGTTCCAGCAGTTCGACCTGCTCGGGAACTCGACGGAGCCGGTCTGCCTGACCGCGCCGAGTCCGGCGGACCGCCGGTTTCGTTTGCAGAATCTGCTTCATCGTGTTTTGAAAACTACGAAGCCAGCCGGTGCGTACCATGATTCGTCCCTCCTTGGACTGAGTGCGAAAATTCGAGTTTGAATTTTGAATTTGCGTCGCCGAACTCATCGGAGTTCGGATCTATCCGCGGTTCTCGAACGGCCGTGGTCTTGCGACTCCGGCTACTGTTTGTTTTGTGTCTCTGAGAGGTCAGTTGTTGGCTGAGTCACATTCGATGGGCCGGTGGATCAAGGGGGCAGCCGATTGGGGAACCACACCTTCGTGGGGGAATCACTGGGGCACGGAAATAGGCTGGCCCCTTGATCCACCGGTCATCAAATTTTGAGTGAGTTATCTCGGGCACTCCTGCCCGTCGCCCGGCCTTCCGCGGACGGGCAAGAGTGCCCGTCCAACGATTGTTACTGTTACGTCGGGAAGGCGGCTGGACCTCCGAGGATCTTGAGCAGTGCGGAACTCAGCGAAGTCAGCGAGAAGGCTTCGATAATCTCCGAGGCTGAGTCGGAGATAACGTCAATCCCTTGCTGACCGGCAACCACATCCGAGCCACTTTGTCCGTTGAGCACGTCGTCTCCGTCGCCACCCAGGATCGTGTCGTTGCCGCCACCGGCCTGGACGCTGTCGTTTCCGTCGCCACCCAGAATCAAGTCGTTGCCGCCATCCGTGTTGATGAGGTCGTTTCCGTCGCCAGCGACCACGATGTCGTCTCCTCCTTCGGAGAGAATCGTGTCGTTGCCGTCACCGCCGTAGACCGTGTTGTTGCCATCGCCAGCACTGATGAAGTCGTTGCCGTGATCACCCACGATGCTGTCGTTACCAGAATTGCCGTTGATCGAGTCGTCGTTACGTCCGCCGTCGAGACTGTCGTCACCAGATCCACCGACGATCTGATCTTTGCCGACACCTCCCCGAATCACGTCGTTGCCGTCCATGCCATTCAGGTTGTCATCGCCGGATTGACCGTCGAGTATGTCGTCACCTTCGAAGCCACGCAGCGTGTCGTTGCCGGCACCGCCGCGTATCCGATCGTTGCCCGCGTTGCCGGTGATGAAGTCCTCTCCGTCACCGCCGTCGAGCGTATCGTCGCCCAGTCCCCCGGCCAGGACGTCGTTACCGGCAGTTCCCGTGATCGAGTCATTGCCCGCCAGGCCGTTGATTGCGTCGGTACCCTCGTTGCCATTCAGCGAGTCGCCATCCTGGCTGCCGAGGATCGTGTCGTTGCCGACACCACCATTCATCATCAACCGAGCGAGGCCCAGCCGAGATCCCTGCGCGGTCAGCCGATCGTTCCCTTCGTCGCCATTGACGATGATCAGGATCGCACAGTCGATGGACGCGAGATCGTTGACCGTGACCGTGTCGTCACCGGCACCCGCGTTGACGACCAAACGCTGCACCGACATGTTGTTGTTCGCGGTAACCGTCGCCAGTCCTCGTGAGACCGTGATGAGTCCGTTGTTCGCTCCAATGGTGATGTTGTCGCTCGACACGGTCCCGTTGACCTGGATCTGATTGAAGCCCTCTCCACCCTCGATCACATCGTCCCCACCGGAACCATTGCCGAGCACGAGGACGTCATCTCCCCCATCGCCGGACAAAACGTCGTTACCACCTTGGCCGTCGAGCGTGTCGTTGCCGTCACCTCCCGAAAGCGTGTCGTTGTCCGAACCACCCAGGATCAGATCATTGCCGCCGCCGCCACCGATGACATCGTTGCCCGCGCCGCCGCTGATGGTGTCGTCGCCAACTGCACCGAAGATGGTGTCGTCGCCGTCGCTACCACGCATCAAGTCTCCCGCATCGGCAATGGCGAGCGGAGTTCCGACGCTGCCTCCCGAAGGGACGCTCACCGTGTTGATCGACGCCGTGACTCGTGACGTGTAGACCTCGAAGGTGCCGGTCCCGCCCGGGTTGTCGTTCGTCGAGTTGGAGTTGTCCACCCAACCAACGTAGATGACGTTGTTGTTAGCCGAGATCCCCATGTAGTCGCCGAAGTCATTGCCCGGATCATTTACGTCGCGAGCCTGATTCGAGGCACCGCGGCTGACGAGAACGTTGGGTGCGAACGTCAACGTCGAGCCGACGTAAATGCTCGCGGACATAAAGACCTGCACGTCGGTGTTGTCTCGTCCGTCCGTGTCGATCCCGCCGCCACCGATATCGTTCCGGGCGTCGTACCAGCTCAGAAAGACCGTTCCGGTCACCGGATCGACACTGATGTCCTGGAAGAACTGGCTGTTGACTCCCACGTCGTCGTTCACACGCACCGGCTGGCTCCAGGTGGTACCGTTGTCATCAGAGAACCGCACCAGGATGTCCGAGTTATTGCTCTCGTCGATGATTTCCTCACCGTAAGCGCAATACAGCCGGCCGCGATGAACTCCCGAGCTTAAGTCATACGCCAGGTAAGGGCTGGCGAAGGTCGAGCGATCTGGTGTCGCGGGGATGAAATCGGACCCACCCAAGTTCGTGGTCGTGATCACGGAATCCGCACCGAACGTCAGACCTCCCACCAAGCCATTCAGATCGCGATCAAACAGCGCAACACCGGGGCCTTGGCCACCAGAGGGATTTTGCCAAGTCACCACGAATTCGCCGTTCGGTCCGACACTGGGAACCGCGAAGTTGCCCACCATGGTGAATTGTGTCGCCGCTGTGAACGCTCCCACGTTGCCCAGACCGGTGGCCACGGCACCACGAGCCACAAGCCCGGTGGCGGTTCGGTAAGTGATATAGACCGCTTCATTCATCGGGTTCGCGGCATCCGGCCCCGTCGCAACCCAGGGCTTGTCGAACCCCGTACCAAGTGCTTCGAGAACTGTTGTGACAAACGTCATTCCGCCGTCACCA
>SXKJ01000319.1 GCA_005778115.1 Planctomyces sp.
CCGAATTCCAAGCTACCCAAGCGGACCATCGCCGCCTTCTTCTCGGCCACGACTCCCTGATCGGCACCGGGGATGATAATTTCGATTCGGTCAACGCCGACTCGGCGGATGGAGACTTCTTCCGTTCCGGACGGATTGATGCGTTTGGCAATCGTGCCGACCATCTGATCCATCGCTTGCGAGATCGGCTTGCCTTCCGCCGCGGCCTTCGTCGTCTCAACTTGGTAGATCAGGTTGGTGCCGCCGGCGAGGTCAATGCCCCAGCGGAGGGCGTTTTTCCAACCGTCAAATTTGCCGGCCTGGATGATGTGGAAGCCGAACGGGGCAAACCCCAGCGTGACTGCCAGCAACACCGTGCCGATTCGGTTGGAGCAATCTTTCATCCGTAACGCGCGAGACAGCACGGCTCCAACGAGGTACGGCACCACAAACAGTGCGACCAACATCATCAATCGGAAACCAATATCAACCGCATCCGCCGGTTGAGGCGCGACCACCTTCACTTTGTCGGCGGCGTCCGCCAACACGGAGAGTCCCATCGAGAAAACGTCCATCGAATCTTCTTCCTGAAAGTCTGGTCTGAAATCTCGCGAAACTCGCCTGAGTCTCGCTCAGAATGGAAGCCGCTAAAAATCAGAGGGTTCCATTCGTGTGGGGCCATTCAATCTTGGCCTGATCGTCGGCGATACGTGCTAGCTGGCCCCCGGCTTGGGAGTTTCCGGGGCAGCCGCCACTTCGGCCAGAGGGCCTTGGATCGCGCTCCGCAAGAATCGCAGCTTGACGTTGTCGTCCACTCGCAGCGTCACTTCTTTATTGTCGTCGGAGAAACCGGTGATCGTGCCAATGATTCCGGAGTACGTCACCACTCGATCGTTCCGCTTCAAGCTGGCGAGTTGCAGCTCGCGCTGGCGACGCTCGCGAGTTTGCGGTCTCAGGATTATGAAATAAAAGAGCCCCGCGATCACCATGAAGTAGGGGATCATCGGCCCCATTGCCTCGCTGAAACTGGGCTGAGGGTTGGGATTCCCCTCGGCGAGGACCACGCATTCCATGAAAAACTCCATGTCTGTTCTCATCGTCTCATCGAAAAAGCAACGGATGGCACTTTCACGAACGCCCGGACCTTCAGCCGCACAAGACGTTCCGTTGAAAAACCAGCCGGGAAAGGGGGCGTATGTTAGAAGCGGCCCCCCCGACCGGCAAGTTGGCCCACTCCAGGGGTAAGGGCTGGCTCGTTTCCGCATTTGGGATGGGTTGCCTGCACGGTAGGTAGAGTCGCGGCTGTCTTTATCCGCAGCCCGGCTTTGCCATCCGCAGGCTATTGGGGATCCGTATTTCACCTGCGGATGGCAGAGCCGGACTGCGGATGAAACAAGCCGGTTGAACATCGCTCGCTTTGAAATCGCCCCCAGTTTGAAAAACTAACCTTCTCTTCTACGGAGGAAGTCTGGTGATGTTGGAACCCCTCCCGCCCGATGAGCCACAAACGCGATCCAACCCACCAGCCCAAAGAGATACACCAGCCCCGTCCAAGCCAGCCGCTCGAACCGAGACGCGCCGCATCGCCGCTGTCGTCGCCAGCAGGCGATCGCGAAGGGCACGCCGCTCAACAGGCACACGCCGAACGACCACGGATATCGTCGAATGACCGTGGCGAGTGCCGCCTGACGAATCGACCAGATTGTCGGTTCGTCGCTGTCACCAATCCACTGTCCGTCGTCTCCCATGACATATCCGGCAAACGAATTGAACCAGAGGACCGACAGGTTCAATGGCATCAAGGCGGTGGGTCTCAGGTCATCGCACTCATGCCAGATGGCCCATCTCCAGGCCAAACTCGATGGGCGATCGGGCTGAGGCAGGGTTCGACGTTTGGTCACGATTCCGTCCTCGTTGAACCAGACGAATTGGTATTCCTTGAGTGAAAAGAACTCGGCGACGAAACCACCGGCCTTCAATTCGGAGAGTTGAAACGATCGGTCTCGAAGCTCCTCGGGCAGCGTGACCGTCCAGAGCGTCTTGAGGTACGGAGTCACGAACTCCAGATGGTCCGGCCAGCGGAGAATCACTCGCGGCCTCAGCACATTTTGGGCGTAAGCCATACCGGGATCGTCGGCGACAAAGCGATCCAATGACTTCGCCGAGTAGCCTCGCAGCGAGTCACCTTGAATCGCGCGGACGAGTTCGACTTTTTTCTGAGTCAGATTGATCAGGTAAAACGCATCGCGTGCCGGAGTCAGATACAGCATCCCCAAATCGGCATCACGTTCGTCCGACAATGCGATCAAGGCGTTCGCATGATGTAGCGGACCATAAATCGGAGGGTCCGAGAGCAATTGCCCGATCTTGCCCGTGTTGCGGTCCCAAGCCGGAAACCCCTGTTCATTCGACGGCTTCTCGGTCTGAAATCCCGCAGGGCCAAGATATCCACGCAGCGATTTCGTCCTGCTGTCATAACTCGGCAAGAAGGCCGAGTCTCCCGTCCGATCGGGCCAAAGAAAGTACCAATGTTCTGGATATCGATCTCGGCGGTGAATCGCACAATCCTCCAGCCGCAATAACCAAGGGAGCGGAGTCGGCGCATCCGCGAGACTTCGCGGCCAGTTCACGATTGAGAGGTTGAGGCCCAGCATCGGCGTTTTGGGAAACAAATCAATCCGCTAGGTTGGATGCCACATCTTGCGGAGTTCTTCATCCGTTATCGTCACCGGTTCGTCGTCGAACGTCCGGTACTCATTAGGAGTGCTGTAATTGCCCTGACTGTGGCTGTATCGAACAACCGGCTCACCCGATTCGCGATACACGGGATATCGATCCTCCAAGACAAATCCTGAATGGACGCGGTCAAAGACCCATTTCGACGACATGCTCCCGATCGCGTGCCAGACGATCGCTCCGCCAATCGACAGCACCAAGCCCAGCAACAAGCGAGTCACAGCGGTTTGCCAATCGCTGCTGTGACGTCGCACATTCCGAACTCCGAATTCCCAAGTCGCCATCACGAATACTCCCGTTCGCGAGCGATCAACAGCAGGCACGCCGCGAAGACCAGATCAATCAGCGCCACGACCGCGAACTCTTGCCACATCGGCCACAGCCACGCGCCAAGCGGTTCGCGATAGACCATCCAACCGAACCCCGCCACGCACGACAGCAAGCGAGTCCCAAACCAACGCGCCGGACGGAGCATCGTCAGCAGCGTCCCCAGATACAGCGGCGACATCGACCACCACAACCGCCACGTCTCGTGCGTCATGCTCCACTCGAATGGCGACGGATGCGTCCCCGGCCGAGCGGCCCACGCTCCATACGCAATGATCGGCAGCGCCGAGCAGATCAGCACGACGCTCAACCCGACCATAAGTTTGCTGAGCACGATCGCTCGCCGACTGACCGGGCAGTACAGCAAGAACAGCCACACGCCACGCGATTCGCTCAACGTCTGCCACACCGCCAAACAGATTGCCAATAACAACGAGATGACCGAGAACGGACGCAGGAACACTCCATCCAAGAAGGGAATTGGCGTGCCATGATTCGGGACGAAATTTCCCATCCACCCGAATCCGGTCGCGTTCGTCAGCGAGGCAACGACCAGCAGATACGCGAGGCACGCCGCTGCTCCGATGATCGCCGTCGATCGCAATTCCTTGAGCACAAGCGCGGCATGACCGGGAGACAAGCCGACTCGCGCAAGCAGAGTCAATCCGCGATCCTCGACCGCAACAATCGCGTGACCGAGAACCGTACCGCGACCGTTAGGGAGCGGCCGCGTCTGAGGAGTCGCCGCGCCGGTGGCTCCATGGCCGCTCCCTAACGGTCGCGGTACGGCTGATAACTCGATCCGTCGATCGTCTACTGGCCCCCACGTTCGATGCACGCGAAACGCCAGATACCCCGGCACTCCGAAGGCCAGCATCCAACCGCCCCAAAACAGTTGCTCGCCGATCGAACTGCCGAAGCGACGCAGCCGCCGCATCGCCAGCCAGGACCACAGCGCCACCGACACATGCAACGCCAACACTGGTAACGCGATCTTTTTCCATTCGACGCCAGGAGACTCACAAGCCAACTCCAAATCCAATTGTCGTGCGCGGCGATGATCCAGGGACGAGGATTCAGAGTCCTCCGGATGTGTCGTCGCCCACATCATGAAATCACCAAACACCGGGATTTGAATCAACGGCGTCATCCACGCCCCTTGCTCTTCGCCACCTGGAGAGATGTCGCGATGCGACACGATCCGCTCGCGGAGCACGATCCCCTCCGGCGTAGCCCAAGTCAGCTTCCAGCCATTGGTGAAGAGCGGCTCCACAAACAACGGTCCTTCCGAAGTTCGCTCCCACTGCAACAGCGCCGCACGATGCACGCTCTCCGGCAATCGCAACGTCTCCACCACAGTAGGTGTCCCCGTGAGCGGCACGGCGCTAGCCGCCGGTAATTCCCCCGGTAACGCCGCTTCCCCCAGCGAGATCACACGCAACGCATCCTCCGTTCGCACCACGACACGCATTTGTTTTGTCTGCGTATCATCCGGCCCTTCAAAGCTCGCCGCCCAGACTGGCTCACCGTCCCACACGAGACGACTAGACCGATCACGCAAGTCGATCCAATACACGCGCCGACCACCCGGTTCGATCAACACCTTGCCGGTTCGCTGATCCGTCATCTGGTAGTAGCTCGACGTGATCCACCCCAATGACCTCGCGCCGTCATTCCCGATGCCGACCAGGCCGGCACGATCGGTTCCCGATTGAGTCGGGAACTGCTGCCCCTCCGACAACGGCGTCTTCGAGAACCCCTGCTGTCCGATCCATCCGACCCGCTGCTTGCTCGGCAATTCAAACAGCGTAAATTGTCCGCGCGTCCCCAACTCCTCGAAGTAACAAGCCTCATTGACTCGCGAATCCAACCGCACGACCTCTGATCGCCAGGTCGCTCGCTGAGGGCGCTTCCAGATCCGGGAATCGACGAACACAACCGCGCGATGGCTCTCTTCCTTTTCCTCCATCTCGACCGGTTTGCCATTGAGGTCGTGATACTCGGTCATGACGTCTTCGCCGTGGCGAACCGACCTCGTCTTCCACACCGGCAGCCCGTCTTTGCGAAAGAGGAATTGATGCTGCACATACTCCGTCTGCGGCTGTTGAAAGAACTCCACAACGATGCTGCCAACGAACACCAACGCAAACACCCACACCATCCCCGCGGCCACGGTCAGCAACGCCGCTCGGCAAACGGTCGAGACACGCAATCGGTTTGTCGAACGCGGACGACTCATGCGAATTCCCGCTCCTCAACAACGGCCAGGATCGAAACGCTCAAGGCGATCACCATCGCGAGGCAAACGCACCAGTACTGAGCCGCCGTCGGCATGAGGGCTGTCGACTCAAGGTCTGACTCCAACGATCCCATTCAGAGCCACATCCCCAACGTGACCGTCGTGACCAGCGGCCACAGCCGAGACCACCACCACTTCGCAGGACGAATGCCCGACAGAAACGTTCCGAAGAAGACCACGACGCTCCAGCCGCACGCCTCGATCGCCGGCTGCAACTGCGCCCAATGAAACGGAGCCCCCAAGTTCCCCGGCCAAGCTCCCCAGATCGAGTACGCCACCACCGGCAGCAGCGCCAGCACGAGCGTCATCACTCCGCCGACCAGCAACTTGGCCCCGATATACGCTCGCCGAGACACCGGCCGAAACAACGCAAACGCCCACGTCCCACGCAGCCCATCATCCAACGACAGAGCGAATCCCAACACGCTCGCGATCGACGCCAGGAGAAATCCAAACCAGATCAACCACTCCGTCTGAACCAACGCGAACCCCGGCTGCAATTCCATGTCCCCACGCACCCAATGCGTTTGCCCAGTCAATTCGCTCAGCATCCACCCGTCGGCCAACAACGCCAGCGCGATGACCCATGCGAGCGAACGGAGTTCTTTAAGAATCAATGCGAACATCGAAAAGTTTCCTGGCGAGCCGGAGAGCGTTAGCTCCCGGACGTTGTTCTTCGATTCCGACACGTCCGGGGGCTAACGCCTCCCGGCTCGCCTTGTTCGTTTGCTTCGGACATGCCCAATTCAATCCCTCGCAAACACTGGTATCGCGCGGCGCGAGCCGCGTGTGTATTCGATCAAGGCGTCTTCCAGATTCAGTTCTACAACCTCGATGCTTTTCGGAGCCGGCGTCATCGCCGCGAACAATGTCTGATGTGCGTCGCCAAAGCCGACGATGACCAACTCCAACCGCCGCTCTTCGACATGCGAGGCCACTAATCCGTCGCACCCGGAAAACGCCGGAGGCAATCGGTCGAACGACAACACGACTCGCCGAATCGACTGCTTAAACTCATCCGTCGGACAATCGACTCGCAGCACGCCATCGACCATCACGCCGATCCGATCGGCCACTCGTTCGACATCACCCAGCACATGGGAAGACAGAAAAATCGTCCGACCCTTCTTCTGGATGATCTGAATCAGCGACTCCAAGAAATCCCGCCGCACGACCGTATCCAGGCCGAGCGTCGGGTCGTCGAGAATCAGCAGTTCCGGCTCCGGCGCGATTCCCAGCGCCAACGACACCTGAGCCACCTGCCCTTTCGACAGGTGTTTGATCTTCTGCCGGCGATCGAGCTGAAAGTGTTCGATAATCTGATCGAACAACGTCTGGTTCCAAGCCGGATAAAAAGGCCGATTGAACCGCATCAATCCGTCGATCGTCATCCACGAGTACAGCGGATGCCCCTCGGCCAGGTAAGCGATCCGCTGCCGCATCTCCGGCGGTAACGTCGCCACGTCCTGCCCCAATAGAGACGCCGTCCCGTCATCCGGATGCACCATGCCGGTCAACATCTTGATGGTTGTGGACTTGCCTGCTCCATTGCGGCCGAGGAAGCCATACACGCAACCTTCCGGCACGCGCAGCCTCAGTTGCTTCACGACGCATTTCGAGCCGTACCACTTAGTCAATCCGTCAGTCACGATGGCGTCAGGCATTTTGAACCTCGGTCTTAAATCCCAATTTCCAAATCTCAATGTCCAAGGAAACCCAAATGTCCAAACCTCAAACTCCAATCCCGAAACCACTTCGCGAATGTAATCGCCTGTCAGCTTTGGTCATTCATTGGGCATTGAGATTTGGAAAATGGGGCTTCATTGCTCATTGAAGCTTGGAAATTGGTCATTTCCCCTCCGGCCACTGAAACTGTCCGATCCGTTTGGCCAACATGTCCTTCACCTCCGCCGCCGAATACCCCAGATGCACTGCTTCCGTCAGCGGCTTGTCGAGCTGTTCGACCAGCCGTTCGTCCCGAGCACGCTTCATCAAGTCTCGCTTCGGAGCCCCGACGAACACCCCCAACCCCTGCCGAGTGACGAGCATCCCTTCGCGTTCCAGCTCCTGATAAACGCGGGCGATCGTGTTCGGGTTCACGACCACGTCCTTGGACAACTGCCGCACCGACGGCAACTGCTCGTCCGGCTGCAAATCGCCGCGAGCGATCGCCGATCGAATCTGCTCGGCCAATTGCCGGTAGATCGGGACTTTGCTGGCGGTGTTGATTTGAAACTGCATGACGGCCTCAAGGACTGTACTAGCATTAATGGTACAGTGTGTTTGGCGCGTCAAGTCAGTGGACTCTTCGGGTGATGAATTATCGGAATTGACGGGGACTAGAGACTGAACGGGATTCGTTGCGTGTGTTTCGGCCCGAAGAGTCCAGGCTCGAAAGCCCAGGGCACAGCCCAGGGAAACGCTTTCGAGTTCTGCCCCCTTCGGGCAACGCCGTGAAGAATTTTTAAGCGGCGATGTTTTCATTCGTGAAGTTGGTGAGTTGCTTCTTTTCTTGCGGAGAGAGCTGGCTGAGTTTGGGATCTCCGAGAGGTTTTTTATCAGGGTTGGGGGGATGGTAGCGGGC
>SXKJ01000030.1 GCA_005778115.1 Planctomyces sp.
AACGCGGCCCGAAGAAACCTCGCCCCAAACAAACCAGCGGAAAGAAAAACCACCATGTCTCCACCGCTAAACTCCTCGCCAAGAAACCACCTCACCAAACCACCAAGAAACAATCAAAGCGAAGACCTTGAAAGGGGTGGATGCAGCAACTCAATCTGCACAACAACGTGATGGACCCGACGCATGTGCGGCAGGCGTTGTCGTATCCCGTCTTCCAAGCGGCCGGAGTCGCCTCGCCGCGAACCGCGTTCGCCGAAGTCTCGCTGACGATCGACGGCGAATGCGATCGCGAACCGCTCGGCCTCTACACGTTGGTCGAAGAGATCGACAAGGCGTTCCTGCGGCGGCATTTTCAAACCGACAAGGGGATGCTGCTCAAGCCGGAAGGGACGCAAGGGCTCGAATACAAAGGAGAGGACTGGGCGGCGTACTCGTGGTTTGAGCCGAAGTCGAAACCGAAAAAGGGAGAAGCTCAACGACTAATCGACCTGACGCGGTTGATTCACAAAGCGGACGATGCCCAGTTTCGAAAAGAGATCGGCACGATGCTCGACACGGAGCAGTTCGCAGGTTTCCTCGCGGCCAACACGTTGCTCTCTAACATGGACAGCTTTCTGACGCAGGTTCACAACTACTATTTCTATCTGCCGCCGAAGTCGGACAAGTTCGTCTTCCTGCCGTGGGACATGGACTTGTCGATGGGAGCGTTCTTCATGGCCGGTTCGGCCGAGCAGTTGCAAGACCTCAGCATCAGCCATCCGCACGTCGGCGAGAACAAGCTGATCGAACGGCTGCTCGCGTGGGACGAATTCAATAAGACGTACCGCGAGCACCTGCGACAACTGACCGAAGAGTGTTTCGGCGAGAAAGGGCAGACCACGACAAACCTGCCGATCGTTCAAGCGGCGCTCAAAGACTTGATCGCTCAAGAAACCAAGCGAGCAGCCGAAGCCCAGAAGGCTCACGGCCCAGGCGGCTTCGGCCCCGGATTTGGTCCTGGCCCCGGAGGCCCCGGCATGTTCGGTGGGCAGCCGTCGCTCGAAAAATTTCTCGCCAAGCGGCGAGAATCGATCACCGCGCAGTTGGCGGGCAAATCCAAAGGCAAAACGCCCGGTATGAGTTTCGGTCCTCCACGCGGCGGCGGACCGGGTGGCGCTCCCGGAGGAGGTGGCTTCGGTCCCGGCAACTTCCATGCGCCGCAGATTCTTGCAGCGGCTGATGCGGACAAAGATGAAAAACTCTCGCGAAAGGAGTTCCTCGACCTCAGTGCCAAGTGGCTGCGCGAGTGGGACAAAGACAAGAATGGCTTGCTCAATGAAGAGGAACTGAAGAATGGCCTCAACGAGGCTCTCGGTGCTCCGCCGAACGCGGCACCTGGCGGATTCAAAACGCCAGCCGGTTTCGGCCCCGGCATGTTTCTCGGCCCACCGCTGCTCAAAGTGGCTGATGCGGACAAAGACCAAAAGGCCTCTAAGAACGAATGGGCGGCGCAGTTCGGAAAATGGTTCAAAGAATGAGACAAGGGCAATGACGAGCGCCTCGACAACACAGAACTAGTCGCGGGACTCAACACCGCTTTTGGCCCGACACGACCACCAGAGTCCAAACCCACGGGATTGTCGAATTAGCCTTGAGTTCTCTCTCCGTGCTCTCTGTGTCTCTGTGTCTCTGTGTTTTAATGCTTGAAACACAGAGGCACAGAGGACACGGAGAAAACGGCCGGCGGAGATTGATGACCATGCTGCGATTCGCTCACTTCGGCGTGTGGTTGTTCTTTGGCGCACTGCTCACGGCGGTTGGGTCGCGAGCGATGGCTGATGAATCTCCGGAAGCGGCCGCCTTCTTAGAGTCCAAGATTCGGCCCGTGCTGGTACAGCAGTGTTATCAGTGCCACTCCACGAAGGCCGGGAAGTCGGAGGGTGGCTTGCGGCTCGATTCTCGGAACGGGATTCGAACTGGCGGTGATCGAGGTGCGGCTGTTGTGCCGGGAGACTCGAAGAAAAGCGTGCTGCTGACCGCGATCTCGCACACTGATCCCGACCTCAAGATGCCGCCGAAGAAGGAGCGTCTGCCAGAGTCGGTCATCAATGATTTCAAAACGTGGATCAACTCGGGAGCCACTGATCCGCGTGAAGAGGACGCGGCGAACGCTGCGGCTCCGCCAGTCACGATCGAAGCGGGGCGAAAGTTCTGGGCGTTTCAGAAGCCGAAGATTCACAAAGCGACGGACTCAGGCGAGCGGGGCGGCGTCAGCCCACCGGTGACTCCAACGACCACCCCAGCTCCGACCACCAACCGGGGGGCTGACGCCGCCCCGCGCGCCAAACCGGTTCGAGATTGGGCGAAGCGTGAGCTGGATCAATTCGTGCTCGCGAAGTTAGAAGCGAACGGGCTCGGCCCATCGCCGGATGCTGAGCCAGCGACTTTGCTCTGACGATTGCATTTCGATTTGGTCGGACTGCCGCCGTCGCCGGACGCGATCTCGGAGTTTCAAAAACGCATCGAGTCGGACGGCATCGACTCGGCGCTGGCGGCCGAGACAGATGCGTTGCTCGCGTCGCCGCAGTTTGGCGAACGCTGGGGACGGCATTGGTTGGACGTGGCTCGCTTCGCGGAATCGAGCGGCAAGGAGGCAAACATCTCGTTCCCGTATGCGTGGCGATACCGCGACTACGTCATCGACGCAGTGAATGCCGCCCTGCCATTCGATCGCTTCCTCATCGAGCAGATCGCTGGTGACTTACTCCCGTACGACAACGACGCCGACCGGGCGAGGTTGCTGATCGCGACAGGTTTCCTGGCGATCGGGCCCAAGAACCTCGACGAGATGAATCCGCTCCAATTTGCGGCAGACGTGGCGGACGAGCAACTCGACACGGTGACGCGCGCAGTCATGGCCAGTTCGGTCGCGTGTGCTCGGTGTCACGATCACAAGTTCGATCCATTCTCGATGCAGGACTACTACGCGCTCTCCAGCCTCTTTGCGAGCACGAAGACATACTTTGGCACGGCGGTCTCGCCCTCGAATCAGATCGGCGGCGATCCGCTGGTGCTGCCGGTCGGCGCGAACGCGCCGATCCTGCATCCGAGCATCGGCAAACAGCGCGTCGAGCAGTTGAAGACTCAACTCGCGTCGCTCAAGAAGGAACAACAAGACCGCATAGCGGCCGCGATGAAAGCTCGCCAAAGCGGCGGTGACGCTGAAAAAAAGTTTTCGATTCGCGACGCACTCCGCATCTTCTGGACGTCGGGTGGTATCGAGGGACAACTCAAAAAAGTGGACGAGTCAGGCCAGGCGCTGCCGCTCGCGATGGGAGTGATGGATCGGCAACGGATCGTGAATTCGCCGCTGCTGGAACGAGGCGAGATCAACAAACCGGGGCAGCGAATCCCGCGCGGCTTTCCGCGAGTCTTCGAGATCGCCAACTCACCCCGCGTTCCCTTTCGGCAAAGCGGCCGCTTGGAGTTCGCTCGCTGGCTGACACACCCCGATCATCCGCTGACCGCGCGGGTGATGACGAATCGCGCGTGGCGGCATCTGCTCGGAGCGGGCCTCGTCCGCACAATGGACAACTTCGGCTTCAACGGTGAGCGACCGAGTCATCCGGAGTTACTCGACACGCTCGCCGTGCGATTCATGTCCGACGGTTGGTCGATCAAGAAGCTGGTGCGTGAGATCGTGTTGTCGCGCACCTATCGGCAGTCGTCGGCGTATCACGAGGACGCCTTCCGCACCGATCCCGAAAACCGGCTGCTGTGGCGAGCGGCCAAGAGACGACTCGATGCCGAAGCGATTCGTGACGCAATGCTCGTGGTCGCCGGAGAACTCGACACCTCGCGGCCGGTCGGTTCGCTGGTCGGCACGAAGATCGGCGACCGACCGATCTCGCTCATCGGTCTCGATCCCAACATCCCCGCCGACCTGGATGGTTCGAAACATCGTTCGGTGTATCTCCCCGTGCTGCGTGACCGCTTGCCCGACGTGCTGGACTTGTTCGACTTCGCCGAACCGAGCCTCGTCACCGGCGACCGCGAAACCACGAACGTCCCGGTTCAAGCTCTCTATTTGATGAACAGCTCCTTCGTGCAATCGCGAGCAACCGCTCTCGCCAATCGCGTGCAACGCGAAGCCGACGATCACGAGCAACGACTTCGCCACGCCTTCGTTCTCTGCTTCAGCCGCGCTCCCGACGCCGTGGAAATCAAACTCGCCGCGGCGTTCTTCGAGGCCGAGAAGGGCCTCACCGACAAGCAATACCAACAACTACTCGCCAACTACTGCCAAGCCCTGTTGGCGACGGCCGAGTTCAGGAACCTGGATTAGAGTTTTCGTAGACCGGACGCCCACGTCCGGTCTCTCGTTTTCTTCGGCGAAGAAGGGATCGGTCCCGTGTCTGAAATTCTGACGGCGACGTTTGTGCTGGCGGTCAATGACCTCGTCCTTTCAAAGAAGTTCTACACGGCGAAGCTTGGCTTCGCTGAGGACTTCAGTGTAGACGGCTGGGCATTCTTGAGTCGTGGAGGATGCAAACTGCGTCTTGGCCATTGTCCCGATGCGATGCCAATGTCGGATGCTCCGGATCACTCCTGGTTTGCGTACCTCCACGTTAGAGATGCCCTGAGTTTGTACAACGAGACGAGGAACAACGGTGTTGAGATTTGGCACAAGCTCGCGGACAAACCGTGGGGAATGCGCGAGTTTGCAATCGTTACTCCGGACGGCCACCGGATTGTCTTTGGAGAGAAGTTGCCCGTTTCGTGAAGTTTAGAAACTCCGTAGCCCGCATTCGGAATGATCGCCATGACAACACCACATTCTGACTCTCGCTCGACATCGCTCCTTTCACGGCGTCACGTTTTGAAATCGTGCGCATCGGGATTTGGCTATCTGGCGTTCGCCGGTTTGGCTCACGAAGCGGCTGCGGCTCGCGATGGCGGACTGGCACCGCAGGCGACGCATTTTCCAGCGCGGGCCAAGCGAGTCATCTTCCTCTGCATGAACGGTGGTCCTTCGCATGTGGACCTGCTGGATTACAAGCCGTCGCTCAATCAGCACTCGGGAGACTCGTCGCCGATCGGCCGTGGGCGTGGTGGAGCCAAGCTGCTCGGTTCGCCGTTCCGGTTTGCTCAGCGCGGCGAGTCGGGATTGTGGATGTCGGAGGTCTTCCCGGAATTGGGCAAGCAGGCCGATGAGTTGTGCGTCATCAACAGCATGCAGACCGATCTGCCGAATCACTCGCAGGCGTTTTTGCAGATGCACTGCGGCAGCTTTCAATTCGTGCGGCCGTCGGTCGGGGCCTGGACGCTGTACGGTCTCGGCACCGAGAACACGAATCTGCCGGGCTTCGTCACGATCAATCCGCCGTCGGACAACGGCGGCGCGAGGAATTACGGCAGCGGATTCTTGCCCGCAATCAGCCAGGGGACGCGCGTCGGCACGAATCAGATTCCCGCGTTCTACGCCGCACTGCTGCGTAAAGACCAAGAGCCGGGGCCGCCGCTGAAGAACATCGAAAACAAAAACCTCTCGCGCGAGCAACAACGAGCACAGCTTGATCTCGTGCGAAGTCTCAATCGGCACAAGCTTGAACGAGACGTGCATCACCCAGAGATCGAAGGAGCCATCGAATCGTTCGAACTGGCGTTTCGGATGCAGGACGAAGTTCCCGACGTGCTCGACCTGCGTTCGGAACCAGAGTCGATCTTCAAACTCTACGGCGTCGGCTCGGGCCTGCCGACCGATCGCTTCGGACGGCAGTGCATCCTCGCTCGGCGACTGGCTGAATCGGGCGTGCGATTTATCGAGATCACCGCGCCGGTTGGCTGGGATCATCATTTCCTGCTCAAGGATGAATTGACGAAGAGCACGCTCGCCACCGATCGCCCGATCGCCGCGCTGCTGACCGATTTGAAGCAGCGGGGCCTGCTGCACGACACGCTCGTCGTCTGGGCGGGCGAGTTCGGTCGCACACCCTACGCTCAAAGCGGCAACGGCCGCGATCACAACAACAAGGGCTACTCGATTTGGATGGCCGGCGGCGGCGTCAAAGCCGGGCTCACCTACGGTGCCACCGACGAGTTCGGCTACGAAGCAGTCGAGAAGCCAGTGCATATCCACGACTGGCACGCCACAATCCTGCACTTGCTCGGCCTGGATCATGAGCGACTTACGTTCAACTACGGCGGTCGCGACTTCCGCCTGACCGACGTGTACGGCAACGTGGCCACCGAGATTCTGGCGTAGGCTTCAATCGGTTCATCGTGCTGTTTTTGAATCGCTCGCTACCGCTTCACAGCTCCAAACGCCGCGAAGCAGGAATTCTTGTGAAGGATTTCGACTTCCTGGAAACCGACTGTTCGAAGCAGGTCCAACTGAAACACGACTGACCGTGGCGTGTCTTCTTTTGCAATGTAGGCGAACACCGCATCTCGGTAGGGTTCGTCTTTGAATGCTGCCAGATACTCTCCGTATCGACGCCACATCAGATCTTGGACTTCAGGGATTGAGCTTTCGATCAAATCGAAAATCCAAACAGAACCACCCGGTCTCAAAGCGTCGTAGAACTTTTGCAAGACCGCACGCCATTCGTCATCAGTGCGCAAGTGGTGGAGGACGGCGGCAGCCAGAATGATGTCGTGCCGATTCTGGCCGAGGTCAATCTCTCGAATGTCGGCTTGGGTCGCTTTCACAATGCCTGTCGTCTTGGGCTGGATTCGTTGCACGGCACGATCAAGCATCGGTTGGCTCAGATCAACCAGCGTGACGTTGAGATTTGGAATCTGTTCCAAGAGTTTCAATGTGTAGTTGCCCGCTCCACAACCGACATCGAGCAGGTCTAGAGCCTGCGGAGTGGCTGCTGCCGCCGCCGCGGTGACGAGACTCATCGCCAGCGGCGCATCGACCGTGGCGGATTGGCCCGTTTCCAGATTCGAGAAGCGTTCCACGTCACCGTCGAAACGTTTACGAATTTCTTCGACGGTGGCTTTCTGCGTTTCCATTTGGTCTCACTCTCTTCGCTTTTCAGGGCCTTGGTCGAATCCTCGATGCAACAAATGTCAGCCCACCCGAACTATTCCTGCTTGACGAAAATGGCATCGAGTGTCGTCACGCCACATTTCTCAAACGTTAGACTAACTCCGTGCTTTCAAGAAAGGATGCCTCATGTCTTCGATGGCCCCAGGGAACTTGACCATGCACCGCAGAGCCTTCCTCGCCAGCAGTCTGTTTTCGGCATTCGCTTTGACGTCTCGAATCAAGGCAGAGTGGGAGCCGAGTCAGCGCTATCCCGATCCGCGGATCAGGATCATCGATCCGAGCTTCACGAAGTATCGGCTGAACCTGGCTAAGGTCGAACGGATCGCGAACGGCCTGCGCTGGAGCGAGGGACCGGCTTGGTTTGGCGATGGGCGTTATCTGTTGTGGAGCGACATCCCGAACAATCGGATCATGAAGTGG
>SXKJ01000320.1 GCA_005778115.1 Planctomyces sp.
CGAGCGGGGCGGCGTCAGCCCCCCGGTTCGATCGTGATACAACCTGGGGGCTGACGCCGCCCCGCTCGCCTGGGCGACTACTTTTGTTTGTCCTTTTATTTGTCGCGTACTTCGCGACTTCCGAGGCCAGCGCACAATCCCCGGCTGCGAACACGCGCATCGACTTTGCTCGCGACGTGCGGCCGATCCTGGCCAATCATTGCTGGAGCTGTCATGGAGCCGACGAAGCCACTCGCGAGGCAAAGCTGCGGTTGGATCGGCGAGACACCGCCATCGCGACGACCGAATCTGGAAAAGTCGCGGTGACTCCCGGCCAGCCGGCCGCCAGCGAACTGATCGCTCGGATCAACTCGCGCGACGCCGACCTCGTGATGCCGCCGCCGAGTGCAAAGAAGCCGCTGACGGCCGCTCAAAGGGAAACGCTGCGGCATTGGGTCGAACAAGGTGCCGAGTACGCTCAGCATTGGGCGTTCGTTCCACCACAACGGCCGGCGGTGCCCAAGTTCGTAGTCCCGCCTTTAGGCGGAATCCGAATACCGCCTAAAGGCGGAACTACGAACAATCCGATCGATCACTTCATCCTCACGCGACTCGATGCCGAAGGGCTCTCTCCGTCGCCGCAGGCTTCCAAGGAGACGTTGGTCCGCCGAGTCACGCTCGACTTGACTGGCCTGCCGCCGTCATTGAACGAGGTGCGAAACTTCTTGGCCGACGATTCACCGGATGCTTTCGAGAAAGTCGTTGATCGATTGCTCGTCTCTCCTCGCTATGCCGAGCGGATGGCGATGCACTGGCTGGATGCAGCCCGGTATGCCGACACGAACGGCTACAACAACGACGAAACCCGTTCGATGTGGCCGTGGCGCGATTGGGTGATCGACGCCTTTGCCAGTGGGATGCCGTACGACCAATTCCTTACCGAGCAACTTGCCGGCGATTTGCTGCCGAACGCGACGTTGGCTCAGCGAGTCGCCACAGGGTTCAATCGCAATCATGTGCTGACGACCGAGGGCGGCATCATCGAGGAGGAATATCACGTCGAGTATGTCGCCGACCGCGTCCATACGACGGCAACAGTTGTCATGGGCCTGTCGTTCCAGTGTGCTCGCTGCCACGACCACAAGTTCGATCCGCTGACTCAGCGTGAGTACTACCAGTTCGCCGCGTTCTTCAACAACGTGCCGGATCGTGTTGTCGGCTACAACCAAGGCCGCATGGCCGAACCGCTGCTCAAGGTGCCGTCGCGCGAACAACAGGCGGAAATGGATCGCCTGCAACGCAGCAAGACGGAACTCGAAGCGTTGCTTAAACAACGTGAAGCGAACATCGACACGGATGTGGCTCGTTGGGAGAAGAGTCTCACCTCTGAAGAGATCGCCAAAGCGGGGCCGGCCGGATTGATCGCCCATTTTCCGCTGGATGAATTGGACGGCGATCAGATCGGCGATGCCATAACCCCAGCGCGACGTGGGACGATTCGCGGCAAAGTGGCGCGTGTGCCAGGCAAACTGAGTGGCGCGTTGGACTTCGATGGCAACACGTTCGTTGAGGTCGGTGATGTCGGATCGTTCGACAGCAACGAAAAGTTTTCGTTCGCCGCGTGGATTCGGCCGACATCGAATTCGCCGACGACGGTGCTCTCCAAGAACGATGACGCGAATGGGTTTCGTGGCTACGACATCATTCTGGAAGGAGCCAAGGTTTGCAGTCACTTCGCGCATCACTGGCCGGACAAAGCCTTCAAGGTCGTGACGAAACAGCCGCTGTCGCTCAACGAGTGGCATCATGTGGTCGTGACCTACGATGGCTCGCGCCGCGCGACGGGGGTGAAGTTCTACGTCGATGGCAAGCCGCAACCGCATGATACGACGACCAGCAACGTGCTCGATGGAACGCTGAAGACCGACAAGCCGTTTCACATCGGCAAACGGAGTTCGTCGGTTCCGTTCCAAGGACAGATCGACGACGTGCAGCTTTACGCCGTGGAACTGTCTGCCGATGAGGCCGTTTTGCTGGCCGCCGGTCAGACGCTTGGCCGACTGAAGGACATCCTCGCTGTTGCGCCGGCGGAACGGTCGGAGTCTCAGAAGACGATGTTGCGACAGTTTTATCTGGACCGGATTGATGCCGAGTCGCGGAAGTTGAAGTCTCAGCTCGCTGATCTACCGCGTCAGCTTGCGGAACTCGACAAGGCCATCCCAGTCACAATGGTTATGCAGGAACAAACACCGCGTCGCTCGATCTTCCTGCTGCGTCGCGGACAGTACGACCAACGGGGCGAGGAAGTCACTGCCGGCATTCCGTCTGTGTTTTCGAGCTTGCCGAAAGATGTGCTCGCCGATCGTGCGGGACTGGCTCGTTGGCTAACCAGCCCGACTCATCCACTGACGTCTCGAGTGGCGGTCAATCGTTGGTGGGAGATGCTGTTCGGAACTGGTTTGGTCGAGACTGCCGAAGATTTCGGCGTGCAAGGCGCATTGCCGAGTCATGCGGAATTGCTCGACTGGCTGGCGACCGAATTGATCCGCACGGGTTGGGATCAACGGGCGATCTTGAAACTGATTGTGACGAGCGCGACGTATCGCCAGTCGTCATCGTGGCGGACGCTGCCAGCGTCCGCGACCGACGCTAGCAGCGTTGTCCACGACGCGCTCGAACGCGATCCGCGAAACCGATTGCTGTGGCGCGGGCCACGCTATCGACTGGCGGCCGAGACCGTGCGGGACAACGCGCTGGCGATCAGCGGACTGTTGCGAGAACGGCTCGGCGGGCCGAGCGTGAAGCCCTACCAGCCGGATGGGTTGTGGGAAGATGTGTCAGTGGAACGTCGCGACAAATACGTCGCCGACCCTGGCGAAGGGGTGTATCGCCGCGGCATGTACACGTTTTGGAAGCGAACCTGTCCGCCACCTGGAATGACCACGTTGGACGCGCCTGATCGCGAGTTCTGTTTGATTCGCCGCGCTCGCACAAATACTCCTTTGCAAGCGTTGGTACTGCTCAACGATCCCACGTTCGTCGAAGCCGCACGCAAATTAGCAGAGCAAGTGATGACCGAAGCGAAGACCGAAAGCGAACGCATTCAATTCGTCTTTGAGAAGATCATTAGTCGCCGTCCGACAGCCGTCGAACAGCGTGTCCTTGCCGAGACACTGCGAGCGGCTCAAACACAATTCGGCCGAGATCGCGCCGCCGCTGAAAAGTTGCTGGCCGTCGGTCGCGCACCAAGAGAAATGTCCTTGAGCGATCAAGAACTCGCCTCCTGGACGACGGTGGCCAGCCTGTTGCTAAACTTGGACGAAGCGATTTCCAAGCCGTGAGCGCTCGTAGGTAGCGACCGCTACTGATGCGGTCTCACAGAAGTGGTGCTCACAAGATTGGCTCGGACTCGATCCCATAATTGGGGTCACAACAATCGCTGCAACTATTCGTTGCGCAGTTCCGGTTCCACTGTGCGGGGGAGTTTGGCGATGTCCGCACCTGCGTTGTTGCCATCGGTTGCGGCGTTGAGGCCGGGGTTCGGCGACGGACCATTGCGATCCAGCGTTAGCGAGTCGAGCGAGATCGTGGCCATGTCAGTTCGCTCGGAAAGCCAAGTCAGCTTCTCGTTGGAAGCACCGACATCCCCTGTCGATCCCCATTTCGCTTTCCAATCATCGAAGTCGAACGGTTCGCCGGACACGAAGGTCCAGAAGGATTGGCAGCGGTCGTAGTAGTTTCGTTCTCCCAACCAGACGAAGTTCTTATTGCGGAAGTCAGAATCGCTGGTGTTGCCGCTCATCGCGATCAAGGAGTTGCTGCCGACCGTGCTCAGCACATTGTTGCGAGCTTTGACATCCACGACGGGCAACTCACGCGGCAGATCGCCGCTGTCGAGTCGCACCAGATTCTGGCCGACCACCGCAGTGACATGCTCGAGCCGCAATTCAAGCCGCGTCTGCTCGGCGGGCTTATCGGAATGACCTTCGACGCGAAGCAGAGAACCATCCAACGCAACGGCGGTGTCGCGCAGTGACAAACGTCCGGGCTTGGTGTTGCGGACGTGGAACAAATCTCCGTGGCCGCGCACGAAGCACTCAGTCAATTCGATTTCCAATGGGTCGCGGGACATGCCATTGGTATTCATCTTCATGTCAGCCAACATCTGGCCCGGCTCGGACGAAATGTCGAACAGCGCGGTTGGCCGCTGGCCAGGATTGTTCAACGTGATGGCGACTCCTTGCAGCCGGAGTTGCTCCGCCCGATCGACGCCGAACAGACTGATGCGATCCACGGCGAAGAACGACGGAACGGAGATTTCAAAGGCGACGTTGTTGATCTGCACCGGGCCGCTGCTGACTTCGATCAGCCGCAAGTGCGCATCGGCCGCGACGCTGCCCAATGCGAATTCGACAATCGGGTGAAAGCCGCGGGCGGCGCGGATCGTGACATTCTTCTTGCTCAGTCGCAGCGGCTTTTCGGCGCGGCGGTCATTGAATCGGAGTTCGATGACGCTGCCGTCCGTCACCGCCGCGCAAGCGGCTTCGAGCGTCGGAAATCGTTTTGCGGTTGAGCTGTCGGTAGCCATCACAAACACGCCGTTAGCTTCCTCGGTTGTTGCGGCGGGCTTCTCGGCTGCCGTGTTAGTGTCGCGCGGTTCGGCGACCGCACCGCTGGTCGATGTGCGTGGAGAGTCACTGGTTGAGTCTCGACCAATCACGCTGTCAACCGTCTTGGATCTGTCCACACCGGCCTGCAACGCGGAATCGGGACGGATCACCGCTGAGGCGATCAAGGGGTCTTGAGAATCGTCGAACAGATTGTGAGGCCAACCAGGAAACAGCGGCATCGATGGCAACGAGGAACCGCGAACGCCTGCGGGCGTTCCGTGGCCCATCGCGACGGAAGTTGTTTGTCCCCCGCCCTCAGTGAGTGCCGAAGTGCCAGAGTTCGGGTCGTCTTCCGGCGGATCGAGTTCTTTTTTGGCGGTGGAGTTCGTATCCGTCCCTTTCGCGGCCACGTTGTTCTGCGTCGTCTGCAGATTGTTGCCGTGCTGATTCAGGGACTCGGCCTGCGACCGACCACTGCCAAGATTTGGGAACCATCCAATCCCGACGACGATCACGATCAACAGCGCGGCCATCGCGATCACGCCCACGTTGTGTCGCCAGAAATCGGACATCGAATGCTGTGACTTCAACCAGATCAGCCCCTCCGGGCTGACGCCGCGCAGCCCCAGCGAGCCGGCGATCATCATCAAGTCGTGAATCAATTGATCGGGCGTTTGATAGCGCCGCTTTTGATCGCTGGCCATCATCTTGCGGCAGACCAGCGAAAGGTCGTCCGAGACACGTCGATTCTTCTTGGCGGGATCGGGTGGCTCGCCACTTTGATGATCGAGTAACTTTTTGAGCACGGTTCCTTCGGGATACGGCGGCTCGCCGGTGAGCATGTGGTACAGCGTGCAGCCCAGCGAATAGATGTCGCTTCGGACATCGACATTGCGCGGGTCTTTGGCTTGCTCGGGAGAGATGTAGTCAAAGGTGCCCAGCGTTGTGCCGGCCAGTGTCAGATCGGGCGTGGATTCGGTGCTCTCTTTGCGAGCCAAACCCAAATCCACCAACTTCGCTCGGCCCGACGGCGTGATGATGATGTTCGATGGCTTGATGTCGCGATGTACGACACCGTTGGTTGAGGTGTGCCGCAACGCAGAAGCGATCTGCAAGACGAAGTTGACCGCCTCGATGGGATCGATGCGGGTTCGCTCACGAATCAACTCTCGCAAGTTGGTTCCGGAGATGAATTCAAAGGCGATGAAGTGCAGACCGAGTTCTTCACCGATGAAGTACACGCGAGCGACGTTCTCGTTGTCGAGCCGTGCGGCCGCGCGGGCTTCGTTTCGGAATCGCTGCACCGCCGCGTCGTCGCGCGACAAACTGGGCGAAAGAATTTTCAGTGCGACCGCACGCTGCAATCGCGTGTCCATCGCATGAAAGACGGCACCCATGCCTCCCGCGCCGATGCGGGCTTGAATCTCAAAGTGCCCCAGTTTCAAACCGGCCGGTGCGGGGACTTGAGCGGGGTCTTGGTAATCGACCTCGGACGGAAACAACCGCAGCCATACCGATGACGTGGGCAACCCAGGTCCTTCCGGCAGCGGCAGCGAAACGCCGCGGCGTTCGGGATTGATTACCGTTTCCGCTCCTTGCCCGACGCGCACGGGGCGATAGGCCGTCGTGGGCGGCTGCGGAGCAACAGCGGAATCGGAATGAGGCTGATCCATGATTTCCCGAGAAGTACCGCGTTCAGGCGGAGGCAGTGTCATGACAAGGGGGCAACACGAATGGTTCCGCTGGAACCGGAACGTTCAACTGACAGTCTATGTTCGATTTGATGACGAGAAGTGCGGTTCGCCGCATGAGGCCAAACGGCCGGCAGTGGTTATTGAGGACCAATGATCCGGGCGACGGACTGATTGATGGAAGTGAAATAGGCCGCCATTTTGTCGCTAACCTCGTCCGCAAAGCGGGCGCTTTCGAGGACTTCCGAAGCGTGATTCCGCACCGTGATGTCTTCGGCGACCGCTTCGCCCTTGAGTTCCGTCTGGACGAGTTTTTTGAGGTCGTGGATTTTGGGCAGCAGATTGTGCTCGAGATGATCGACCAGCTGTTTAGTGAGCTGTTCGGCGTTCGTGAATTGCTCGCGCAGAGTTTGTTGGGAAACAGGTCGCTCCGCCACCGTTTCGCTCCTGGGATTACGAGGGACTCGATCCGTAGGCCAGGAAATTAGACCCGGCTAGAATGCAGAAGGTCAAGGTGTTGCTGGTCATCTCGTCTAAAATGACGGAAATGGCACAATTCCATGTGGAGGATCGTGGCCCTCCCGATTTGAGGATTTGGGTGGTTCAGCAGGTCCGCGAAAGGTCGCTCATGCGCATCTTGGTTCTGGCGGATATCCATTCCAATTGGCCGGCGCTGGCGGCGATCCAAGAGCCGTTCGATGCGTGTTTATTCGTTGGCGATTTAGTCGATTATGCCACCGATCCCGTGCCATGTGTGGATTGGATCCGCAAGCACGCGGCGGTCTCGGTGCGTGGCAATCATGATCACGCGGTCGCACAACGAATCCCTGTCGTAAAGAGCAACGGATTGCATCAGTTAGCGGCCGCGACTCGGCCGCTGCATTGGAAGGTGCTCTCACCGCTGCACATGAAATTCCTGACTCGGCTTCCGGTCACTCGTAAGGTGACGCTCGACAAAAAACGCTTTTTCCTGGTTCACGCGACTCCGCGCGATCCGTTCGACGAATATTTGCGGGACGACAAGTCCGCGTGGCAAGCGCGGCTCAAAGGCGTCGACGCGGATTTCATCCTCGTTGGCCACACGCACATCCCGTTCGCGTTGCAACTCGACGGGCCGATGGTCATCAACCCCGGCAGCGTCGGTCAGCCGCGCGACGGCGATCCGCGTGCGGCCTATGCGATCATCGAAAATGGCAAGGTCGAACTGCGCCGTGTGAAGTACGACATCGACGCGACACTCAAACACATGCGCGACAGCGGTATCGATGCCGAGACGCTCGAACTGGCCACGGCCGTTTTGCGAACGGGAGGACGGTTCGAATTCGACAAGTTGGCCCAGAGCGTGGGAACCGCCCTGGACGAAGATCCGAACGACGTTCACGACACCGTCGAACTGGCGCAGTTCAAGCCCGTCGAAACGCCAAAGAAGAAACGCAAGGCGTCCAAGAAAAAAGCGCCGGCGAAACGCAAACCCTCAGCGTCTTAGCGTTGAGCCATGATCGGCGATCGGCTTCCGAGAGATGTCACGCCATTGCGTGATGTCGTACTCGTACGGGCCGTGTGCCGCATCGAATGGGCCGTGATGTTTGAGATAGAACTTGATCCGTTCGATCTTCTTCTCGGCCAGGAGTTCTCCGGGATGCTTGGCTCCGGGTGCTCGGCCCCAGATCACTCGCGAACCGCCACGGGTCGCGAGTTGCAAATTCAGATCCTCCCACGCGAGCTGGTTGTCCGAGTTCTCCGGCACGCGGATCGACTGCAACCCGAACTGCTGCCAGTACGGCTTGAGCAGAACGGCCAGTCGCGCCGCCGCGATCACGCCGTCTTCTTTCCAAACGGTCCCCTCGGCTCCGCGTGGCGGAGTTTTGACGTAATCGATCAGCGGATACTTGGGAATTTCCGCCGGTGCGAAATCGGCCGATGGCAGCAGCGTTGCCTCGGCGTCGATCGGGTACAGGCCGGCAGCGGAAGTAACTCGGACCATCGCCACCGGTTCGCGGTATTCGAGCTCCACACGCATCCGGGCCGGCACCGAGGTGCTGACGCGCACGCGCCCTTTCACCCAGGGATGCCGCTCGAACGCTTCGGCCACGCGGCGTGTGATGTCTTTGTCGAGCAACGAAAGCTCGCCTGGCAACCCCGCTCGCCGCGCGACTTGCTCGGCCAAGTCGGTCGGCACCCAACGTGGTGGTGGAGTGATTTCGATCTGTGCGGTCTGCAAGCGGTATTGTTGATGGTCGTGGAGATCCGGAAACCGCACGCCCAGCTTTGGGAGAAACACCCAGGCCGCGACCACGCACGACAGCGCGAGCAACAGGTTCGGCTGAATGAGCCAACTCAGAAGTTGCTCGGTCGGAGTCGCAGGTCGTTGAAGCGACGGATCAGAGTCATCTGGAATGTGAGCAGACATTGTGAGGTCGCGGTTACGTTGCCGACAGCAAGTTTTGTTTGGCGGGCGGTGTTGGTTTGCGGTGCAAGCAGTTGCGAATCGATCGCTCGCAGATCGCTCCCAGGCTGAGCCGCACTCGTGCCGCGGCCTTGGGGACGAGGCTGTGGCTGGTCATGCCGGGGATTGTGTTGACTTCCAGCAGCCAAGGCTCATTGAAACGATCGAGCCGCAAGTCCACACGAGCGAGGCCACGACAGCCGAGTGACTCATACGCGCGGCGGCCAGCATTCTCGATGGCCTTGATGACGCTGGTCGGGAACGCGAACTCGAAGAGGTACTGTGTGTCATCGTCTTCGTACTTGGCCTCATAGTCGAAGAAGCCTCGGCCGGTTTCGATCTGGATCAATGGGAGCGGTTCGCCGTCGAGTATACCTAGAGTCCACTCGGTGCCTTCAATCGCGACCTCCAGCAACCCAAACGGATCGAAATGAAAGCAGCGAGCCAGCGCTTGCGGCAACTCTTCCGGAGTGCGAACGATCGTCACCCCCAGACTGGAACCCTGCCCATCTGGTTTGACGGCGAGCGGAAATCCGAGCGTGCTGGCGAGTTGTTGGATGCGTGCCGCGCTGTCGGATTCGTGGATGAGTACATAGGCCGGCGTCGGCACTCCGTTTTGGATGAAGCGTTCCTTGGCGGCCGACTTGCTGAACGCCAATCGAGAACTGACCGAATCGCTGCCAGTAAACGGGATGCCGGCGTCTTCCAAAATCTGTTGAACGTGGCCGTCCTCACCAAACGTGCCATGCAGCGCGAGGAACGCGACATCGAAGGTGGACCAATCAAGCGCATGCAGGTCGATGTGCGCCGGATCAATGCGCGAGACGATATGTCCGAGACCAGACAAACTCTTCGAGACCGCGTCACCGCTTTCTAAGCTGATATTCCGCTCGCGAGATGTCCCGCCCGCCAAGACCGCAATTCGCAATGATTGTTCGTTCGCCATGAAGTGGCCTCCTTGCCTGAAGTCTCTCACGCTCCGCGTGAAGAAGGGGCGGGCTTCTATCAAAACCGGAAAACTGGCTCCAGACCGACTACCTCATCCGTGAGGAGACCTCAATTTCCAATGCCGAGCCGCACCGGGCTCTCGACGCTTCCCGAATGGCCTCTGCATTTTGTTCTAACAACGTGATGGGCTTGCAATGACGGACCAATCCGCTCGCTTCGTTTCGGCGAGCGCCAGGCGGCTTCAAGTGACTCGCAATGGGCGGAGCATCCTTCGCATCGCGGGTGTCCCGAAGCCTGTCGTGCTGGAAGATACGCGAGAGAAGCAACCTCTTCCGCTGTTCGCCAATCATCCGAACTGGATTGCCGGCGAGCGGCGGAAGTCATTGAAAACGGGCGACTACACCGTGGAGGAAATGGAGGCCACACTTTGCTTGGAACGCAAGAGCCTCGCGGACACCGTCGTTTGCGCGGTGACGTAGGGTGAGCGTTTCCTGGCATCATGCGCTCGGCTCGCCCGGTTCCGGTGGAAGGCCTTCCTGATCGAAGCGACTTTGAAAGACTTCAAAGGTGGCTTCGAGCCGTTCAATATCCCGTCGGGCGTGCATCCCAATGCAAGTGCTCGGTTCTCACTTTGAAAAAGCGGCGTGCATTCCGGCGCGCGCTACGCCTGCAAGTGGTGTTTTTGAGACGCATCGAGTCACCGAAATTGCAAAACCCTCGGAGATCCGAGGGTTCGGATTTGGGAAGGCACGCCCAGAGGGATTCGA
>SXKJ01000321.1 GCA_005778115.1 Planctomyces sp.
AAATCGAGGACAAACGGCAACACACCCTGTAAACTCATGCCCGGCCTCCCTGCGGCGTTGAAGTGCTGATGTCACAACACCTTCTACGCCCTCGCGGGCCGCTTCATTGGATACGCATGAATAATGTGGGCTAGCCGCGGGTTCTTTTCATCGACCCGCGGCTAGCGCCTTGCGGCTCACGAATTCGTTTTCAACACGGATGGCGGAGAGCCCAAAGAATCAACGTGCTTCAGCGTGGGGTTCGGTACGAATCCACGTCAGTCACGACGCGAATCCATGATCCGTCACTGTTTCGCGTCAAGCACTTGAACCCAGATCATCTCCTGGAACGACTCCAGGTATTGGCGTTTGACCGTCGTGACCTTTGAACTTGCAATGTCCATCGCGAACAGCCGCAGTTCGTACGGGCCTCCCAGATCGTAGAGGAATGTTGAACCATCTGGGTGAAATCCTCCGAACGAACGGAACTCCATCTTCTCCTTCCACGGCCCCGCCACTGTTTCGGCCTTTCCGGTCTTTGGGTCGAACGCCCGGATCATCGTTGATCCGACCACCCCGACACGTCCATTCGGCAGGAACCCGCTGCCGAGCTGCTCGCCGTCGTTGTACTCCGTCAACTTCTTCTCGCCGGTGCCGTCCGAGTTTGCGACGTAAACGCTGAAGACTGTTGGGACGAAATCATTCGCACGGAAATACTTGTTGTAGAGCATCCGGGAGCCGTCGTGGCTGAAGCTGATCCCCGCTGACGGATCAACGCCGGAGTTATCGACGACGCTGAGTTCCTTCGATCCGATGGCGAACCGGCAGATGTCCCCTGCTTTGTTGACGAACACGACACTCTTGCCATCCGGCGTGAAGGAAAATGTCGTGACCAGAACATTCGGCTCGTTCAACTCTGTCTTGGCGAGCGGGCCGTCTTTCAGCAAGAGAGTCAGATCACCGCCGTCCGGGCCGAGCAGCGTCAGGCTGGAGTCATCGCGCTTGAGGATCACCGTTCGATCGACTGGACGAACTCGCAATCGTTTGGGCTTCGGGCCATCGAGCCGACGGAGTTTGTGACTGACAGGATCGCCGACCCACCATTCGATACGTTCCGCCTGGATGCCGAAGCCTGTGTCTTCTCCGGGCTTGGATTCCTTGGGGATCGATTCGCCGAATAGATAGGCGTAGGTGACCGGCGTCTTGACTGGCCGATCGGGCTCTTTTGCCGCTCCGATTTCTGCCAAGCCAGCGAATACGAAGACGACGGCCGCAATCAATTGAAAATTCATCGTGGCACTCATGAAGGTGAAATGTGTGTGACTGGCCGAACGCTGGCGGTAACCGGGCCGCCGCCGAAAAACTATGACTTCACAATCCGCGTCATCGGCGGCTCCGGTTCACCGCATGGTTTGGCCTATTCGTTATTGCTGCGTGACGTGACACGCTGTCGAGGTGGCGGCCCAATCAGGACGGCCACAAACGCCAGCGGCTTTTCGCTCGGAATCGGCTTTCCCTCTTTGCGGGCAGAATAAGACAGCACCGGCTCAACGGCTCGAGTGCCAGGTTCATCCACCAGTGTGACCTTCATCGCGTGTCCCCCGCCTGGATCCCAGCCACCAACGAGAACCAACACACGGCCATCTTTGCGTTCAGGAAGGTCGCCGTCGACAGGGCAAAAGAGACCAGAGTTCTTGCCGACAAGTCCACCCCTCCAGACGCGATTGTCGACTTCATCGTCCTCAAGCAGCCCGTCACAAACAGGCACCCAGTCTGTGACAGCGAAATACTCGGACTCGCCCTGCTTTTTGAGCTGCTCTGCAACCCACGACTCGACGACGGGGCCATCCTGCTTCGGAATGCGAGCGGTGACCGGCATGATCACCTTGACGAACACCTGGTTGAATCGCTGCCGCGCGATCGACGCTGGCGTTGGATTCTGGGTGGGTAGCTCAGCAGCAAAGGTCGTGAGCGTGTAGAGAACCAGCAATAGGGCCAAGCTACGACATCTCATTCTGGACCTCACAACGTATCAGTGTGACAGAAGTTTGGCAGAACAGTTCAGCGAGCCGCGCGCGGCCTAGTACGGGTGAGCCGATTGCGGCGGCACTTAAAATTGGACAGCAGATTGCCTGGTTTTCCGCCAAGAATCAAGAATGGCGGTTGTGTGGATTGCTGTTGGGATTTCCGAAATAGGCCACGTGCAAGCTAGCACCAATCGTATCTCACGCCGTCTAGTACTGCGCTAGGCTGCACGAAAGCACGTCGAGAGCCGAGCCAATCAGCCGGAATGCGCTCGCATCCCGTTTGATGTACAAAACCGGACGCTCACCGAAACCCAGCCAGCGGAGTTGTGATGCTTCAGGAGTAAATTCGCAGGTACTCGCGCACGCTCACTTTCCTGCGTGTGTTGTCGGAACTCATGTAGCGCACCGTTCCGAAGATCGGACGCTCTGGCCCCCACGCTCGGTCGTAGCGGCCGAGTACCCAGAAGATGCCGGAATACGAATTCGGGTTGCGGCCGTCGAGCGCGTACTTGTTGTTGAGTTCGATCATCACGTCGAGCGCATCGCGCGGCGTCGCGGTCCATTCGAGAATCTTCTTGCCCCATAGCATTCGCAGGTAGTTGTGGATGCGGCCCTCGCGAACAAGCTGTGTTTGTGCGGCGTTCCAGAGGGAATCGTGTGTCGCGGCGGCGGCGAATTCGTCCAGCGAATAGACCTGTTCGCGGCGGTCACTGGCGTGTTTGGCGAGCGTCGCCTGCGCCCAGTCCGGCAGTGATTCGTACTCGTCGTAGTCCGCGCGATGCGAGGTCATGTTGTAGCCAATCTCTCGCCAGGTGATGAACTCGTCGAGCCACGATTCTGCTCCGGGACTCACGCCCCACCAGCCTTCGCGCTTCCCACCGGTCTTCTCGCCGAGCAAGCGCGGAGACCATTCTTCGCGCGACATCAATTCGTGAAACAGCTCATGTGGCGAGATGTGCCCGAAGTGCAAGTACGGCGACAGCCCGCTGCGATTGTCGCCATCTGGATCGTTGGCACCGGCGGCGTACTGCGGCAGGCTCTGATCCAAAAACATCGCCAACTTCTGACGAGCGACCGTCGAACCTCCGCGTGCTTTGACGACACCCACTGAATGGTCGATCGGCAACGCGGCGAGTTCAGAGTCGATTTTGGCCTCAGACCCAACCAGCCGGAACGCGCTAGCGTCCGGTTTGAACGTCTGGCTCTCTTCCGAACCGGACGCTAGCGCGTTCCGGCTGATCGTTGATCCGTCACCACGCACGATTCTCAGAAGTGACGCGACTGCCGTTGGCCAACTCCGCGTGATGTCGCTCGGCAACGCAGTCATCGGCGGCAGCTTCACGCCCTTCAGTGGATCGGGTTGCGGAAACTGTTCGAGATGCTCTGGCAAGTGCTTTTGCAAGAACGCTCGAAACGAGAACGCCGTCGTGAAAACGCGATCGGTCGCGCGCAGCGGCAGCAGTCCGTTGGAATCAACAGACTCCAGTCGCACGGACAAACGCGACGCGGCAGCAGCGACCATCTGCGGCAGAAAGAACGACGGGAAGTCATCGGTCACCACGACACAAGCCCGATCTGCCAATGCCGCCAGCAGTCCTTTGCCGGCGTCGGCCGTCGGTTCGACATACGGGAAGTACAGCACGCCGGGATTCTTCACGTCAGCGATGCGAGCGGCGTTGTCGGCCATCCCGTCGATCACGAACCGATGAATCCGATCGCTGGCCCAGCGATACCCGATCCGCAGCGGCTCAAAGATCACCAACGGCTTTTGCAGCTCAACGGCCAATTCCACCGCACGTTGCAGGCTGAAATTCCAAGTCGTCCGCCGGAACGCGATCATCCAATACAGCACGAAGTCGCCATCCGCTCGAATCGGTGCGTCGTTGCCAGTCTGAATGCGAATCTTGGGAACGAGTCGGTCGCTCATCAGGGGTTCGTTCTGGGAATGGTGGAGGGCCCAACAACCTTACGGAACGACGTCGGTCGCCAGCGCGGCGCGGTAGTCGGCCTCAGCGTTG